>DASZXF010000851.1:0-18600 GCA_035546055.1 Ktedonobacteraceae bacterium | reverse complement strand
CTCGGGCGCCTTGTCGATCTGGTCGAAGGCGATGTACTTATTCTCCTGCGACAGTTTGGCCAGCACCTTGGTGATGGCTGCCGTCAGGGTCGTTTTGCCGTGGTCGATGTGTCCAATCGTGCCCACATTCACATGCGGTTTTGTTCGCTCAAACTTCTTCTTTGCCATGAGTGTACCTCATCCTCCATAGTGCTCAGTGCAAATTACGTGCGTCAGGGGCTGCACCTTTGCGATGCACTCGTTTTTATGATCTTCCGGCACTCTGGCCGGTTTGTTAATGCCTCATCCCTCACGGCGGAAGAGGTGTTGTTCCTTGCCATGTCTCCTCCGGGAGACTGCGGTCAACATCCTTGCCGCCTGCTGGCGGGATCGAAACAAAGATACTAGCTTACTCGGTTGGCCTCTCCCCTGAGTTCGGCTCCGAAGCTAACGGGCCACGACGCGGGCGGGTCGGTCAATATCTTCCGCTCGCCCGCGTCATGCTCTTGCCCAGGGCGTACCATACGATAACGCCCTTTCAAAACACAATGTATGGTAACTACTTCGTGGCTTTAGCAATGACGGTTTCGGCGACATTGCGCGGCACAGGATCGTAGTGTGCGAATTCCATTGAATAGCTCGCGCGTCCACTGGTCATGGAGCGCAGATCGTTCACGTAGCCGAACATTTCGGCCAGGGGAACATGCGCCCGCACCACGGCCATGGCGCCGCGATTATCCATCCCCAGAATAGTGCCACGGCGGCGGTTGAGGTCGCCAATCACATCGCCGTAGTATTCATCAGAGGTCGTGACTTCGACCAGCATGATGGGTTCGAGAAGGATCGGAGCGGCTTTGTTGGCCGCCGCCTTGACGCCCAGCGAACCGGCGATCTTAAAGGCCATTTCACTGGAGTCTACTTCGTGATACGACCCATCGTAAAGGGTGGCTTTGACATCGATCATGGGATAGCCCGCGACGATGCCTTTTTCCAGCGCTTCACGAATGCCATTCTCAACCGGCTTGATGTATTCTTTGGGCACCACGCCGCCGACGATGGCGTTGATAAATTCGAAGCCTTTGCCGCGCTCGTTCGGCTCGACCTTGATCCAGACATCACCGTACTGACCACTACCACCGGTCTGACGCACGTGTTTACCTTGCGCGGAGGCCTCTTTGGTGATGGTCTCGCGATAGGCGACCTGCGGACGCCCGATGTTGGCCTCGACCTTGAACTCGCGGAAGAGACGGTCCACGATGACTTCGAGGTGTAACTCGCCCATACCTTTGATGATGGTCTGGCCGGTTTCGCCGTCGGTGTGCATCTGGAAGGTCGGATCTTCTTCCGCCAGTTTATTCAGGCCAATGGCCATTTTGTCCTGCTCGGCGCGCGTCTTCGGCTCAATGGCGATTTCGATCACGGGCGTCGGGAAGGTGATGGATTCCAGGATAATGGGGTGCTGAGAGTCGCAGAGGGTGTCGCCGGTGAAGGTGTTGCGCAGACCCACGGCGGCACAGATGTCGCCGGCGCGGATTTCGTCAATATCCTCACGGTGATTAGCGTGCATACGCAACAGGCGTCCCGCTCGCTCGTTCTTGCCCTTGGTGCTGTTCAGCACCGCCGCGCCCTTGGTCAGCGTACCGGAATACACACGCAGATAGGCCAGGCGTCCCACGAAGGGATCGGAAACGATCTTGGAAACCAGCGCACAGAAAGGCGCGTCGTCCTTCACCTCGCGCGTGATGGCCTCTTCCGTATCGGGATCGGTACCCTGCGGAGGCGGAATGTCCAGCGGCGAGGGCAGGAAGGCTACCACAGCGTCCAGCATGGCCTGCACGCCCTTGTTCTTCAGCGAAGAACCGCAGAGCACAGGCACCAGCTTGTTGGAGATGACCGCCTGGCGCAGGGCCGCGACCAGTTCCTCTTTGGAGATCTCTTCACCTTCGAGGTACTTCATGGTCAACGTCTCATCGGTCTCTGCCACTGCCTCCAGCAGTTCCTCAAGGCGCTGCTGATACTCGGCCTCCATATCGGTTGGGATCTCGACATGCTCTGACTTGGTGCCCAGGTCATCGACAAAAACGACCGCCTGGCGATCAAGCAGATCGATAAAGCCCTTGAAATTGTTCTCGGCCCCAATCGGTATCTGAATCGCCACCGGGGACGCTCCCAGGCGGTCGCGGATCATTCCCACAGTACGCCAGAAATCGGCACCCATGCGGTCCATCTTGTTGACAAAGCAAATGCGCGGAACGTCATATTTATTCGCCTGGCGCCACACAGTCTCAGACTGCGGCTCGACGCCGGCCACTGCGTCAAACACCACCACGCCGCCGTCCAGCACGCGCAATGAGCGCTCTACCTCGGCGGTAAAGTCAACGTGACCGGGGGTGTCAATGATATTGATGCGGTGGTCCTGCCAGAAACAGGTGGTGGCAGCCGAGGTAATCGTGATACCGCGCTCCTGCTCCTGAACCATCCAGTCCATCGTGGCCGCGCCTTCATGCACCTCGCCGATCCGGTGGATCTTCTTGGTGTAGAAGAGAATACGCTCGGTGGTGGTGGTCTTACCGGCATCTATGTGAGCAATAATTCCTATATTGCGTGTTTTTTCCAGTGGAAATTCTCTAGGCATGATGTCTATTTACCAGCGATAATGTGCGAAAGCCTTGTTAGACTCCGCCATCTTGTGGGTCTCCTCACGTTTCTTAATGGTTGTTCCCTGGCCAGCCGCTGCGTCCATTAACTCGCTGGAAAGCTTCTCCGCCATGGATTTCCCGTTGCGCGCACGAGCGGAGCGGATGAGCCAGCGCATGGCCAGCGCATTGCCGCGCTCTTTGCGGATTTCAACAGGAACCTGATAGGTTGAACCACCGACGCGGCGGGGCTTGACTTCCAGGTTAGGTGTGGCATTCTTGACCGCCTGCTCGAAAACATCGAGCGGGGGACGCTTCTGCCTGGCCTCGATAAGATCAAATGCGTCGTACAGAATGCGCTCCGCCAGACTGCGCTTGCCGTCCAGCATGAGCTTGCCGATGAAACGGCTGACATTTCTACTCTTAAATTTCGCGTCCGGCAAATCTGCTCGCCGTACTGCTCTCTTACGTCTTGGCAAGTTCTTTTCCTTCTCAACAATCAATGCGTTGTTGTGTTCGCTTCTCGCTCATATTCAGCCTGCGATTCTGAACTGCGTCCGCCGCTGGCGCTCCTATGAGGATACTCTTGCTTGTACATTTTAAGATAGCAGACACCATAAAAGGCGCCGCTTGAACTACGAGCTACCCGGCTCGCGTTTCTTGAACGGACGCCTACCTACAAGTGCCTTTTCAACTGCACAGGATGTTCCAGGCCGAAAGGTGAGCAGAGGAGAACACTCGCTTTTCATCGCGACCAGGAGAGGCGCACGCCCATGCCCTGCTGGCGATGTACCATTTTCCGACCTGCCTGAGGCGCTCAGGTGGTATCGTTTTCCGTCTTTTTTCTTCTCGCGCGCTGGCACGCCCGCCTCGCCTCTGCTGTCAATGCCCCTGATGGCCAGGGGGAGCGAGACTGTTTTCCGCGCCTCCGCGAAGAAGCATTACCCTTGTTTTATCCGGGTGGTCGACCCGATAGCTGGGGAAACCCAACGATGCCGGGACACGCACGTGCTGACTGGCTGTGCCCCGCACCGCCTGATGATCACAATCCTGGTGAGTTGTGTCCGACTGCCTGAGCCTCATTGACTCTACGGGCCTGATGACCCGCAAGGTCCGAGACCGGAGGTCTAACGACCTTTCTTGGCCGGAGTTGCTGCCTGCCCAGGTTTGGGCCGCTTGGCCCCATACTTGGAGCGACCGCGACGGCGCTTTGCCACCCCATCGCTGTCCAGCGTGCCGCGCACGATATGATAGCGCACGCTCGGCAGATCCTTCACGCGGCCACCACGAATCAGTACGACGGAGTGCTCTTGCAAATTGTGCCCTTCGCCAGGAATGTAAGCGGTGACTTCCATCTGGTTGCTCAAGCGAACACGAGCAATTTTACGCATTGCCGAGTTCGGCTTTTTCGGGGTCATGGTACGCACCTGGGTGCATACACCACGCTTCTGTGGCGACCCTTTCAGACGGGAAGTCCGGTTCTTCAGCGCATTGTACGAGTACAGCAGCGCCGGGGCCTTGACCTTGCTCTTTTTCTGAGAACGGCCCTTACGGATTAGCTGATTGATCGTCGGCAATGAACGATTCTCCCTATCATCCTATGATGGGCGCGAGCAGTCACACCGCACCCAGCTTCTTAACAGTATACATGGATTACCAGTTCCGGCAAATGAGTCTGTGCTCTCTTGCAACCATTCGCGGTCAACCCGCAAGGAGGAACTACAACCTTCTCCCCTGATACCACAACGCTCTGCTTCCGCTCCGACAAACGCCTCACTCGTCGACGTTTTCCTCGCCAGGTCGGCTATGAGGAACCCTGGGGATGAGACGACATGCCAGCGTCGTCCGGGCTTTCAGCACAAGGCAGCCGAACAACGCTGAGCATGGCGAGAGTTTTTATACTTTCCTAAAAATCCGAAACTATACTATCACTCATTATCCAGGCTGTCAAGAGTCAGGCCAAGGGTACCAGCTAGGCTGGTGCCAGCGCCAACTCCGACTCCGGCAACACTGGGCTGGGCGTTGAGACGCGCCGCCGCTGCCTGCTGGCGCGCGATCTGCTCGCGCCGCCGCTGGGCGATGCCGGAACCCGCCGGGATGAGCTTACCGATGATGACGTTCTCTTTCAGACCAATCAGGTGATCGGTCTGAGCTTCAATCGCCGCTTCGGTGAGGACGCGCGTGGTCTCCTGGAAGGAGGCGGCGGCCAGGAAGCTATCGGTATTGAGTGACGCTTTGGTGACACCGAGCAGGACGGTCTGCGCGGTGGCGGGTTCGCCACCTTCGGCCAGGACGCGGGCGTTGGTGTCGGCGTAGACGAAGCGATCAACGAGATCGTTGGGCAGCATTTCGGTGTCGCCCGGCTCGTCTACTTTGACACGCCGCAGCATCTGGCGGCAGATGACTTCGATGTGCTTGTCGTTGATGTACACACCGGTGTTCCGGTAGACACGCTGCACTTCTTTGACAAGGTACATCTGCACAGCTTCACGGCCCTGGATGCGCAGGACATCCTGGGGATCGCGCTGCCCGGTGGTGATCGAGGTGCCGGCCTGGATCTTGGCTCCTGGCTTGACATCGATGTTGCGCGCCGCCGGGATGGGATACGAGCGCTCGTCACGCTCCTCGAAGCGGATGCTCAGCAGCCCTTCGGCGTTGAGCTGTACTTCGCCTTCGGTGCGCGCGGAGACCGGGACGGGATCGTTGCCGTTTTCAGCAGGCATGAGGGCGATGGTCTGATCTTTGAGAACGTGCTCATGATCGGCGACCAGCACCTGGCTGCCCGCTGGCAGCGGATATTCGTCAAAGAAAACATTGGTCGAGATGACTTTGACGGTGCGCTGTCCGGTAGCTTCGTCTTTGATGACTTCGACGACGCCATCGATTTCGCTGATCTCGGCCTTATCTTTCGGGACACGGGCCTCGAAGAGTTCTTCGACGCGCGGCAGACCTTGCGTGATGTCTCCCTGGGCGCCGGCGATACCGCCAGTGTGGAAGGTACGCATGGTCAGCTGCGTGCCCGGCTCACCAATCGATTGCGCGGCGATGATGCCCACGGCTGCGCCGAGTTTAACAAGCTCGTCCGCCGCCAGGTCAAGACCGTAGCACTTGCGACAGACGCCGCGATGGGTGAGACAGCCGAGAACTGAGCGCACGCGCACGGCTTCGACGTAGTGCAGGAAGAGGCCGCCGTTGTTGGTTTCGACGACACCACCATCGTGATTGGCGAAGACCGCGACGGGCTCCTGACCGTCTTCGGCGGGCAGAAGGGCGATGATCTGGCCTTTCTCGACGTGCTCATGTCCTTTGGCCAGAATTTTGCTGCCAACCGGCAGGTTGTACTCTTCGCCCAGGCTCATGATCTGGTCAACAATGGCTTCGGTCAGCTCGTCTCCCGGCTCGACGTTCTCCAGACCCGGAATGGCTTCGAGCAGGATACGGCCTTTGAGGCGATCACGCATGTCGGGCAGCATCATGGAGGCGCTATCATGGTTGGTGACCAGAATGCCCTCGGTGGTGCCGCAGTCCTCTTCGGTGACGATGACATCCTGCGACACGTCGATGAGACGGCGGGTGAGGTAGCCAGACTCAGCGGTTCGCAGGGCGGTGTCGGCCAGACCCTTACGCGCGCCGTGACTACTGATGAAGTACTCACCTACGCTCAGACCTTCGCGGAAGTTTCCACGGATCGGCACTTCGATGATGCGACCAGACGGGCTGGCCATCAGACCACGCATACCGGAGAGCTGGCGGATCTGCTGGAATTTTGCCTTGGTGGCACCGGATTTGGCGATGGTGTAGATCGAACCAAAGGGATCGAGCACGCCTTCCACCATTTTGGTGACGTTATCCGTGGCTTCGTTCCAGGTGTCAACCGTCTGCTGGTATTTCTCGTAGTCGGTGATCAGACCTTCACGATACTGTTCTTCCAGTTCGGCGATCTTGGCATCGGCCTTGACCAGCTCTTTCTGCTTGCCGTCAGGAACAATGATATCGCTGATGGCGATGGTTGCTCCGGCGCGGGTAGCATAGGAGAAGCCGAGGCGTTTGATTTCGTCGGCCAGCTCAGCCGTTTTGGCGCGGCCATACTCTTTAAAGCACTCGCCAATCACCTGCTTGAGGTTCTCTTTTTTCATGGCGTAGTTTTTAAAGCGCAGGCGCTCCGGCAGAGCCTCGTTAAAGATGATGCGGCCTACCGTCGTCGTGACCGGTCTGCCATAGGTCGGCACCGGGCGAGCCGGCGGAGCCTCGTTGCTGATGGTCGGAGCCTCCAGGCGCACTTTGATGAGTGCCTGCAGATCGATGACGCCGTGATGGAAGGCCAGCAGCGCTTCGGTGGTGTCGGTGAAGACACGCCCTTCGCCCTTTTTGTTTGGACGATCCTGCGTCAGGTAGAAGCAACCAAGCACCATGTCCTGGCTGGCACCAATCGACGGCTCGCCGGTGGCGGGATGCAGCAGGTTGCGCGTTGAGAGCATGAAGCGCCGCGCCTCATCCTGGGCCTTTTCGGACAGCGGAACGTGTACGGCCATCTGGTCGCCGTCGAAGTCGGCGTTGAAGGCCGAACAGACGAGCGGGTGCAACTGAATGGCGCTCCCCTCGACCAGCACTGCCTCGAAGGCCTGAATGCCCAGGCGGTGCAGCGTGGGTGCGCGGTTCAACAACACCGGATGGTCTTTAATGACTTCTTCCAGTACGTCCCAGACCTCTGGCTTGACGCGCTCGACAAAACGCTTGGCGCTCTTGATATTGTGGGCGAAGTTCTGCTCAACCAGTTTGCGCATGACAAACGGCTTGAAGAGTTCCAGCGCCATTTTCTTGGGCAGACCGCACTGGTGCAGCTTGAGATCGGGACCGACCACGATCACGGAGCGACCAGAGTAGTCGACGCGCTTACCCAGGAGGTTCTGACGGAAGCGGCCCTGCTTACCCTTGAGCATGTCGGACAGGCTCTTGAGCTTGTGGTTGCCGGACCCGGCCACGGCGCGGCCACGGCGCCCGTTGTCGATCAGGGCATCGCAGGCTTCCTGGAGCATGCGCTTTTCATTGCGAATAATGATCTCAGGCGCGCCCAGTTCGAGCAGACGTTTGAGACGGTTATTACGGTTGATGACGCGCCGATAGAGATCGTTGAGGTCCGAGGTCGCGAAACGACCACCATCGAGCTGCACCATAGGGCGCAGATCGGGCGGCAGCACCGGCAGCACGGTGAGGATCATCCACTCCGGCGAGGTGTTCGACTTGCGGAAAGCCTCGACGACTTTCAGACGCTTGGTGGCCTTTTTGCGGCGCTGGCCCACGGTTGAGCCAATTTCGTTGCGCAGATCGGAGGCCAGTTTTTCCAGGTTGATGGCGGAAATCAGCTCGCGCACGGCTTCGGCGCCCATGCCGGCGCGGAAGACCGAGGAGCCGAAGGCATCGCGCAGTTCGCGATAGCGACCCTCCTGCAGCAGGTCCATTTTCTTCAGACCTTCGAGGTCGCGGCGCAGTTGCTCGATGCGCTGGCGGCGGTCGGTGCGCTGGGACTCCAGCTGGGACTGCGCGTTGTCGATCTGGTGCTGATAATCCAGACCCAGCTTCTCGGCGTCGCGCTTGATCTCTTCCTCCAGGGCGCGCACTTCATTGCGGGCGTTCTCGGCGATGTCGTTGCGACTGGTTTCGGCGACCCGCTCAAGCTCGTCCAGCTTTTTCGCTGTGACCTTCTCACCGGCTTTGACAATGACATGGCCGTTAGGCTCGAAGACGATATCATCCTCAGTCTCGTGGCCGATCAGTTCGCGCAGGCGAGCGCGCGTCTCGCTCTCGGCGGTGCGGGCGGCTTCCAGATCCTGTTCGCGCCGGGCCTCGATCTCCGATTTGCCGCTGCCCAGGCGGGAACGCACATCGTCGCTCTCGCTGTCGCGCTGCTTCTTCAGATTTTCGACGCGCTCGACGACCTTCTCATCGAGATTCTGGTCCAGTTCGTTCATTTCGCCATCCAGGCGCATCAACTCGGCCTGGCGGGCCTCTTCGTCGATATGCGTGACGACGTAGAGCGCAAAGTAGAGAATGCGCTCAAGGTTACGCGGTGAGAGGTCCAGCAGGAGACCAATGCGGCTGGGCGTTCCCTTGAAGTACCAGATATGGCTGACCGGGGAAGCCAGTTCAATGTGTCCCATGCGCTCGCGGCGCACTTTGGAGCGCGCGACCTCGACGCCGCATTTATCACAGACAATTCCTTTAAAACGGACGCGTTTATATTTGCCGCAGTAGCACTCCCAGTCCTTGGTGGGACCAAAGATGCGCTCACAGAAAAGCCCATCTTTTTCTGGTTTGAGTGTGCGGTAGTTAATCGTTTCCGGCTTAGTGACCTCGCCATAGCTCCAACTGCGAATCTGCTCAGGGCTGGCGAGGCTAATCCGCATTGCGTTAAAATCGTTTACTTCAAGCATGCTGCCTCCTGGTGCAGGGTTTGATCCTTTCCGCGCGCCACCAGGGCTGTCTGATGGGCGGCGGGCGGAAAGGCAGGGCTATCCACCAGTGCGGGAGCGCGCTAACCCGAAACAGCGCGCCCCGCGCGGAGGATTTACTGGTCTCCCTCGAAACCGGACAGATTAATGCCGAGTTCGGGCATGACATCGTTCGAGGTGTCCTCGACGAACTGAATCTTCTGTTCGTCCTCATTGAGCACTTCGACGTTGATGCCCAGGCTCTGGAGTTCTTTGACCAACACCTTAAAGGACTCAGGCACTCCGGGCTCCATAATGTTCTCGCCCTTGACGATGGCCTCGTAGGTCTTGACACGGCCTACCACGTCGTCGGACTTGACGGTGAGGATCTCCTGGAGGATATTGGCGGCGCCATAGGCCTCCAGCGCCCAGACTTCCATTTCACCGAAACGCTGACCGCCGAACTGAGCTTTACCACCCAGCGGCTGCTGCGTAATCAGGCTGTATGGACCGGTCGAGCGGGCGTGAACCTTATCTTCAACCAGGTGTGCCAACTTCAACATATAGGTATAACCAACGGTAATCGGATGATCAAACGGCTCGCCTGTCCGACCGTCGTACAACTGGACCGTTCCAGTGCGCGGCAGGCCGGCCTTCTCCAGGTAGTCCTCGATGTCTTCTTCGGTGGCGCCGTCGAAGACAGGCGTGGCGATTTTGATGCCCAGAGCAGCAGCAGCCCAGCCCAGGTGAGTTTCCATGATCTGGCCAATATTCATACGGTGCGGCACGCCCAGCGGATTCAGAATGATATCCACCGGCGTCCCATCCGGCAAGAACGGCATATCCTCGATGGGCAGCACCCGCGAGATGACGCCCTTGTTGCCGTGGCGTCCGGCCATTTTGTCGCCCGCGCCAATTTTGCGCTTCTGCGCAATGCTGACGCGCACGAGCTGGTTGACGCCGGGCGCGAGTTCGTCGTTATTGTCACGCGAGAAGACTTTGACTTCGACGACCTTGCCGCGCTCACCATGCGGGACGCGCAGGGAGGTGTCTTTGACTTCACGAGCCTTCTCACCAAAGATGGCGCGCAGGAGTTTTTCTTCAGCGGTCAGTTCGGTTTCGCCTTTGGGCGTGATCTTGCCAACCAGAATATCCTGGGGACCGACCTCGGCCCCGACGTAGATGATGCCCCGGTCGTCAAGGTTGCGCAGACCCTCCTCACCCACGTTGGGGATGTCACGCGTAATTTCTTCAGGACCGAGCTTGGTGTCACGTGCGTCAATCTCGTATTTCTCAATGTGAATTGAGGTGAAGTAGTCTTCACGCACGATGCCTTCGCTGATCAGAATGGCGTCCTCATAGTTGCCACCTTCCCAGCTCATGAAGGCCACCAGAATGTTCTGCCCCAGGGCGACCTCGCCGTTTTCGGTTGAGGAGCTATCGGCAATGACCTGGCCGGCGGTCACATAATCGCCCTTGCGCACCAGCGGACGCTGGTTGATGCAGGTGCCCGCGTTGGAGCGCACAAATTTGCGCAGGCGGTACGCATGCACCTCACCATCTTCGTCCACAACCTGAATCTGGCGCGCGGTCGAACTGACCACTTCGCCGTTGGTACGACTGACCACCACCTGGCCTGAATCGACCGCGACCTGGCGCTCAACGCCGGTACCGCAGATCGGCGACTGAGGCCGCAGCAGCGGCACCGCCTGGCGTTGCATGTTAGCACCCATCAGCGCGCGGTTCACGTCGTCATGCTCCAGGAACGGAATCAGCGCGGTGGCCACGCTGACCATCTGCTTGGGCGAGATGTCCATGTAGTCCATGTTGTCGGTGGCCCCCATGACAAACTCACCCTGGTAGCGGGAGAGCACGCGCTCCTCCACGAATTCGTCGTTTTCGTCCAGCTTGGCGTTGGCCTGGGCGATCCAGAAGTTCTCTTCGTCGTCGGCGGTACGATAGTCCACCTCGTCGGTGACGAAGGGGCGAATGCGTACAAAGCCCTCGCCGAGCGCCTGCTGGAGTTTGGCGAAGAGTTTTTCGTCAATGCGCTGATAGGTGCGCGCCTTGAAGATGACCTCGCCATCCGGCAGCTTGATATCTTCCCATTCGCGTCCATAAGCGCCACGCAACTCGCGCCCGAGCAGGCGCGGATCGTTGGCTTTCAGACGCTTGTAAACTTTACGGTACGGCGTTTCGACAAAACCGTAGGGGTTAATCTGTCCATACGTAGCCAGGTTACCGATCAGACCAATGTTCGGACCTTCCGGCGTCTCAATCGGACAGATGCGCCCGTAGTGCGACGGATGCACGTCACGCACATCAAAGCCAGCGCGGTCACGCGAAAGACCACCAGGACCCAGGGCCGAGAGACGGCGCTTGTGGCCGATCTCCGCCAGGGCGTTGGTCTGGTCCATGAATTGCGAGAGCTGGCTACCGCCAAAGAACTCTTTCATAGCCGCCACCACCGGGCGAATATTAATGAGCGCGTTCGGCGTAGCCTGACCCGGCTCCTGGATGCTCATGCGCTCTTTGACCACGCGCTCCATGCGCAGCAGACCCACGCGGAACTGCGTCTGAATCAGCTCACCCACGCAGCGCACACGGCGGTTGCCCAGGTGGTCGATGTCGTCTTTGCGTCCATGACCATTATTCAGCGAAACCAGGCGGCGAATGATATTCACCAGGTCATCCTGGGTCAGAATACGCGTGCTCTGCGGCACTGAAAGGTCCAGCTTGCGGTTCAGTTTATAGCGACCCACGCTGCCCAGATCGTAGCGGCGCGGATTGAAGAACATGTTTTTGACCAGCGAACGAGCATTATCAATCGTCGCCGGATCGCCGGGGCGCATCTTCTTATAGAGTTCCAGCAGCGCCTCGTCCTCTTTCTTCACCGGGTCGCGGTCCAGGGTAGCCTGGATGTAACGAATATGCTCGTTATCATCGACATCGCGGAAAGCATCGAGAATGCCCTGGTCGCTGGAGAGATCCACCGACTCGCCATACCACTGCTCTTTCGCCAGGCTGCCAATCGCGCGCAGCAGCGTGGTCACAGGCAGCTTGCGTTTGCGGTCGATCTTGACGGTAAGCAGATTCTTATTGCTGGTCTCGAACTCCAGCCAGGCGCCGCGTCCGGGGATCAGCTTCGCCGCGAAGAGCTTACGGCCCGTGGCGGCATCCTCTTCAGCGGTAAAGTAGACGCCAGGAGAGCGCACGAGCTGGCTGACCACCACGCGCTCGGCGCCGTTTATAATGAACGTACCTTCCTTTGTCATCAAGGGGAAATCACCCATGAAAATGTCTTTCTCGATGATTTCGCCCGTCTCTTTATTCGTCAGACGCGCCTTGACGTTCAGAGGAGCCGCATACGTCGTATCACGGTCGCGGCACTCATCTTCGCCATACTTCGGCTTGCCAAACGGCTCCGGCGGTACGATGAACTCAAGCTTCAGATTCTTTCCCGTGAAATCTTCGATTGGCGAGATTTCCTCAAAAAGCTCGCGCAGACCTTCTCTTTTGAACCACTCAAAAGAATCCAGCTGGATCTGAATCAGTCCCGGCATTGGCCGTATGTCCGGGATGCGCGCAAAGGAGACGCGCTCTGGAAGTGCTACGGCTCTGCTGCTTACTGCCATAGATACATTTTCTCCTCTCGCAGGATTTGCGGCGCACAAACTCCACACTCGCGTAAACCAGGGGAGAACGCCCCGCCTCTCCTTTCGCCTTCGAGTCTCCCCACATTGGCAGCCGTTTTTGGACGGGAACGGCTAAACCTCCAGGGGCTTCTTTTTTCGCACCGGGCGGCGAAACGCGCATAGACGCTCGTCACAGCGAAAAAAGCGTTGACAACCTGATCGCCAGGAGGAAACCAAGACGGACGTAGATTTCGTACCCCTGCTGGTCGCGCGAAATCCACGCCCATTAAGTCATCACAAGATAAGGAAAAAAACACAGATAATTGCCTATTCTGCCCGTGTTGAGAAACGTTTCATGACAAGAAAAGTAACCGCCCCTTGCTTTCGCACGCGGTTACTCCTACTCCCTACACTGTCTGATTGATTGCGTTATGTCACCCACGTACACAGCCCCACTCTCATTATAGGTAACAAAACCCGATGCCTTTTTGCTCCTCTGACACTCCATCCATTCCCTGGCTCCCTCGCCGGCACCAGGGCTACGGCGCACTTCGCTCACGCCTGCCCTTCTTTCACAGAGCACAAACGACCGCTTATCTTCCTTTCAATGGCCTGTGCTCTGCTACGTGCAGCATTTTCTTCATGATATAGAAGGGGAATGATGTATTGCCTGTCCGAGTTCTGTCTGTTTTCGCGCTCTCAATTGAATAGGTATCCCACCCATTACTTCAAGTATAACGGCGTAGATACTTTGACAGAATGCAGTATAACACCCCCCTGGGGGGGCTGTCAATAGTTTTTGCGCTGAATTTTCTGACTTTGCGCAAAATTCGTTTTTGGTCTCTGTGGTTTTCCTCTGGCGAGCACTCATGAGAGTAAGGTGTTTAAAGCACGCTGTATGCGCTGCGGCGCAGGGCGGCCTCGATTTCGTCGCCGAGACCGGGATTCCACGCCTGCTCGGCCTCTTCGGCCCAGCGTTCGCGCAGGAGGGTGAGGAGTTGACGTTGATCTCGCGTTTCCAGCAGTTGCAGGTCGAACAACGATTCGGGGTTGTCGGGCTGAATGATGGCCAGGACGAAGCCGTTGATGCGCAGGGTGGTCTGACGATTGAGGACGTATGTTTGCATGGCGCCCATGCGCTTGCAGAAGGAGACGCCGCCCATGAGGCCGATTAAAAAGAAGGCGCCGAAGGGGACGGCGACGATGAGGCCGGCCAGGCTGAGCAGAATGGCGACGCCGGTGGCGAAGACGAGCAGGACGGGGTTGCTCAGATGCATGGTCCAGCCGATCAGGACGGTCGGAATGAGACCGATGAGCATGACGACGAAACAGGAAAAGGTGGTGGCGACGAGCCAGAAGATGCTGACAAAGTTTTTGGGCGAGAGGTCACGTCCGCTCAATTTTTGCTTGCCTTCGAGGGTGATGGTCGGCCCCTGATAGCCCTGGCGCAGGGCGTACAGGAAACGCAGCACCAGGATACAGCCGCCGATGGAGACCAGGGCCACGCACCAGCTACAGCCGACCAGGGCATCCTGCCATTTTAAATAGAGGGTAAATTCGTGGCTGTAGGTGGGCAGGAGCAGGAGGCCGCCGCTGATGCCCAGCAGGACGCAGAGCAGGAAACCGCTCAGCATGAGCCAGGCCAGCCGGCAGGTGCGCAGATAGGCCTGACGCGTCAGACGATAGTGATAGAGCTGGTCGCTGGATTGTGTCATACTGCTTTCTCGTCTCTCATTGCGGTTCTTCTCTATTATAACGTACCATGCGGGGTCAGGGTTACAGGCTTTACGCGCCTGCTCGCGTTTCATGGCGCAGATCATCGAAGAGAATGGATTGCAAGTAGCGCTCCGCCATGCTGGGAAAGAGGGTGACGATGACCTTGCCGCGATTCTGCTCGCGCCGCGCCTCTTGCAGGGAGGCCCAGGCGACGGCGCCGCTGCTGAGGCCGACCGAGAGTCCTTCTTCCCGCAAGACCTGAATGGCGGTGGCCACGGCGTCCTGATCGCTGACGGCGATGACGCGATCAATCAGATCGACCCGCAGGGTATCGGGAATAAAGCCGGCGCCGAGTCCTTCGATGCGATGGGGGCCGGGTCGTCCGCCGGAGAGCAGGGCGCAGGAGGCGGGTTCGACGGCCACGACTTCCAGTGAAGGCTTGCGCTGACGCAAGCCCTCGGCGATCCCGGTCAGGGTGCCGCCGGTGCCAACGCCGATGACGACCATATCCACCAGTCCCTGCGTCTCCTCCCAGATTTCCTCAGCCGTACCCTCGCGATGGGCGCGGGGATTGGCCTGGTTGTAGAACTGCTGAGGATACCAGGTATTCGGCAGGGTTGTACGCAATTCGATGACCTTGTTAATCGCGCCGCGCATGCCCTGCTTGCCCGGAGTCAGCACAACCTGCGCCCCAAAGCGGCGCAGGAGCAGACGGCGTTCCAGGTGAATGGTATCGGGCATGGTCAGGATGCATTGATAGCCGCGCGCGGCGGCCAGCCAGGCCAGAGAGACGCCCATATTGCCGCTGGTGGGTTCGGTGATGGTGCTGCCTGGACGGAGCAAACCCTGCGCTTCGGCCTCGCAAATCATCTGATAAGCGGCGCGGTCTTTGCTGCTGCCTCCGGGACTGAACATCTCCAGTTTGGCCAGCAGTGTGGCCGGCGCGCCGGCTGCCAGGCGCGACAACTCGACCAGCGGAGTTCGACCGATCAGCCTGGTTACATCCTTCGCCCAACGGGCCATACCTTCTCCTGAATTTGCGTGTGTTATCTGTCGCATCTCTTCATGGTGCAGGGAACCTGCCAGACCGCTGCCAGTTCTCTGCCGGGTCGCTGCCAGCCACGCCGGCAGAGGTTCCTGCCCGCGCCTGCCCCCAAAAACGGGAAAAACGGGTGCGAAATCTCAATCGCGAGCCAGATTTTCGTCCCCCAGAACAGCCTGAATCATAAAGAGGAGTTCCTGGATACGAAATGGCTTGCGTAGCAGCAGACCGGTTTGCAGGCCCATGCGTTGGAGTTCCCAGTCATAGCTGCCAGTAATCACAATGATAGGCGTATGCCTGGTAACGCTATGCCCGCGTAAAATTTTGTAGAGCGAAACACCGTCCAGATTCGGCAAACCGACATCGAGGAGGATCAGATGCGCACCCAGCTTCGGCAACTGATCCCTGGCCTCCTGCCCATCGCTAAAAATGCGCAGGCTCCAGCGCCCATCGCGCTCCAGTGCGTCACGGAACAGGCTTATCAATTGCGCATCATCTTCAACGATGGCAATGATCCTGCCATGATCAGAAGGCTTCTGCCAATCAACAACCACTAGCTTCCCCCGGACAACGCTACAATCAACATTTGTTCAGCTAAATATAGTACATCGTTTCGGTGTCGCCAATGCGATGGCGGCGGGCCAGTTCCTCAATAGTCGTTGAGTTGAGGATGTGTTGTGTCATCTCATCGATCTGCTGCCAGACTCCCCGCAGGGCACAACCGGGGGAGAGCTCGCAGGAATCCGGGTGGGGCAAGCATTTCATTGGCGGCGCATATCCTTCCAGAGCTTGCATCACCTGAGCCATGGTAATTTGCACTGGCGGCCTGGCCAGCATATGTCCCCCTCTGGGGCCGCGCACACTTTCAATCAACCCCTCTTTACGCAATACCATCAAGATCTGGTCGAGATATTGTTCCGGCACAAACTGCCGTTGCGCGATATCCGCGCTCTCAATTGGTCCCTGCCCATAGTACATTGCCAGATCCAGCATTGCCCGCAGGCCATAATCGCCTTTCATGGTGAGTTTCAATTGCAGGACCTTTCTACAAGGAGCATCGTTCAGTCATCCACAACCAGCTGGATGGGCGGCATACTCTCCACGTATGCCTCCACGCCCGGCGTACAAACGCCGCGCATGAGCAAAATACTCCCAGTGTCAAGCATATCCCAGTTGTCCAGAACTGTCAATATAGTCCTTCAGGTTGTTTCTCCGTACTTTTGCTGGCGCGTTCGAGGGTCAGCAGATCGGTGCGGATATTGACGAAATGCTCACGCAGAGCCGCTGCCTGCACGCGCCTGCCGATGATTTTCAACCAGATGCGCCGCTGGGGGAAGTAGAAGGTGGCGCACAGGCTGAGAATCAGGAGCACTGCCGTGGGCCAGATGATCACGGAACCGCTATCTTTGGTGACCAGCAAAATGGTGGCCTGACTGGTCCCGTTGAGAGTCATTTTCCAGTTCTGATGCACGGTGACGGACTGGCCGGCGACCATTTTCTGCGTGTTGTTGGTCTGCACCCCCTCGCCAGGCTCATCGACGACCAGGAACACGGTCGGCTGCTGGATTTGCGCGATCTGTACGCCGGGCTTGTGCGGAAAAAAGACGCTGAGGGTATAGCCCGTGTCGGCGATCTGGATACCTTTGGCCAGGTCCACTTCCAGTCCATCGGCGCTCTCAGTGCTGTCGAGAACGATGGATTGTCCGCACATGAGACAGCCGCTGGCGTCAGAGATGGTGACGTTGACCGCCGGCAACAGCGAAGACTGATGGAAGACGATGTTGCCATAGGTGAGCGGATCGTTGACGCGCAGGTGATCGCTGTGCGCGACGAGTTTGCCGTCCTGATAGACGCTCAGATCGGTGACATAATCGGTAGCCAGGCCGGTCCTGGGATCAAATTTCGCGGTGAAGTGGTTCGAGCGAAAGGTAATATTGTGCAGGGTGCCGCGCGGGTAGACGGTGGCGCTGTCACCATTGGCCAGAGCCTGGCTGAACGAAAAGCCAGCCAGGGCATCCGTGGCATTGAGGATGGGCGCGGGCAAAAATGAGCGCGCGGGACTGTTGGCGGGAAAGCCATGCCACTGCGAGAAGGTGCCGGCCAGCAGCAAGGTGACCAGGGCGGCGTGAAAAACAAAGGTCGCCAGGGTGGCCCAGGTGTTTTTATTGGCGTAGAGAAAGGTCACCTCCTGTTTGTCGCCGTTCGTCTCAACTACTTTGCGCACGCGAAAACCATGTTTGCGCAACTGCTCGCCGGTCCATGCCACGGCGTCTTCATGCTCGAAGGTTACGCGCTCCAGGGCGTTCTCATAAAATTTGTCGCTGCGCCGCAGGATGGGATGGCGAACATTCTGCCAGATGGCCGGGAAACGATTGAGCGTGCAGACCACGATGCTCAACGCCAGCAGGACCATGAGCAGCATAAAGTACCAGCTAGAGAAAATGGTGTAGAATTGGAACCAGTCAAAAATAGGCGTCAGAGAACCATAATGCGGTAGTTCGTTTAGCTGCACCCAGTTATTATAGGCCGTGGGATCGCCGAGCACTTCGCCGGGCGCCTGGGTGAAATAGATACCTAGCAGGCAAATAATGGTAATCGCGGCAATCAGCAAAATAGCAGTGCGCACCGAACTGAGCCAGCCCCACAGCGCGTTCAGGGGATGCTTCCACCAGTACAGCGCCTTCTGTTTCAAACGCGGGCCGACTGGCGCGGGACGCTTGCGCGTGCGCGAACGCTGTAACAGTTCTTGATTGATGGGAGCCCGCTTCGGCGGCGCCTTGGAGATCGTTGGCATAGTTCTCTATCTATCTTTCCGCTCAAACGGAGCTTATCTATCTACCTGCCAGCCAGAGCCAGCTTCAACTGAAAATATCCTTCATATGATAGAGCAAGCAACGTATTCTGACAAGGCATATGGTTTGCTCTCATATCCGCGTTTCTCAGAGGGCCAGGAAAAGCGCAGCGGCGACCAGAGCGCTCAACAGCTCACTTCAATTAAGGAGCCGGTGGGCGTCGTATCCAGTCCGCTTTTGTACGTGCCGCCAACTGCCCAGATTTTTCCGTGGGTGAGGCTCACGCTTACCAGGTAGGAATAGGGGGGCGCTTCGTGCTGAATGATGCTCCATGCCTGACCGTTCCAGTGCTCAATCAGTGCGCGCTCGTTG
>DASZXF010000850.1:0-15528 GCA_035546055.1 Ktedonobacteraceae bacterium | reverse complement strand
GCAGAGCGTATCCAATTGAGTGGCAGTCAGACCCGTAACCTGTGTGACCTGTGGCATGAACGTTTTCCCTTTCTCATCAACGTGTCTTTGGTTAATTTCGCGGACATTCAGGTGTCCTGGTACTCTAATGCGTCAGTGATGCTAAAAAGAGGAAAGCGACCAGGCAGTATTTTGCTTGAGATGAGAGGGGATGAAGTGGCCTGTAGAGACGCGGCACACCAATTTTTGGGCGCGCAAAAATTCGTTTGCGCAAAGTACCAGTGAAGTAAAAAAGAACATCTGTTAAAGCTGAGCCGCCCATGTGATATACTCGGTGGGGAAGCAGAGCGGTGTCTGGGTGATGGCAGGACATTGCTGACTGCGCAGCATAGCAGGATCAGTTTATGTACAGAACGAGGTAAAACGATGGCTGACGAAGGATCTTCTCTTCAGGAGAGAGCGGCCACGCTCAAGGCGCGGGTGTTTGCCCTGGTGCGTGCCTGCCCGGCGGGGCGGGTGACCACGTATGGATGGCTGGGCAAAGCCGTGGGGTATCCACGTGGCGCGCGGATGGTAGGCTGGATTATGAACGAGACCAGTCCGGGGGTGCCGGCGCAGCGAGTCATCAACAGCAAGGGCGAACTGAGCGGAAGCTGGGCCTTTGGTTCGCCTGATCGGATGCGCCTGCTGCTGGAGTCCGAAGGCATCGTTTTTAGCGACGAGGGGCGCGTTGATCTCAAACGCTACGGCTGGGACCCCTCGCGTGATTTGAGTGCGGGCGAACTGGAGGACATTCTGAACGGGGCTGATAGCTCAAGCGCAGCTCCCAGTCCCCGGTTGATGAGTTTGATGCAGCACGATCCAGCTTCGCCCTTCAAATAGCGTGACGAAGCTGGCGGCTTTTCTTTTTGTTGCGCGGCTATGTGTCGGTCAGAGCAAATCTGGCGGCAGGCTCAGGTAATCCCAGGGATCGTCAGGCCAGTCTGCGGCTTCGATCTCCGCCGAGGCGGACGAAAGCAGGTCGCGCCTGGTATGAGTTGCCATGAAGGTCGCGCGATCCAGCAGGCCACGCGGGCAGACGCAGGAGATATCAACCCCCAGGTCTTGCAGGATCTCGCGTACCGGTTGGGCCTGACTCTCGCTGTCCTTGATCGGCTGGCCCTGGTAGATGCCATGCTCCTGGCTGGTGCCGGGAGTGCGGCGCAACTCGTACAGTTCCCTGGCCAGCATACACTTCTCCACCTGGCGATAGGGCAGGTGAAAGGCGAAGCTGGCCTGCGGGCTGTTGTATTGCAGGACGATCTCGCTGTACCCTTCGGGATCGAGACGGCGCAGATCGCTACTATCCAGATCCTTCCAGTTGGCGCAGGTTTCCAGAAAGTGATGGCGATTGCCGGATAGAGGCAGCAGGTCCGCTGGCGCCAGGCAGAGGGCCGCGAGCCGGCGCGTAGAGAGCGGCAGGCGCGTCTCCTGAGCGTGCCTGACAAGTCCTTGCAGGCGTTCCTGGAGGTATGCGCGCAGATCTTTCAGTTCCACCGCCTGTATAGCCTGAGCAGTATACTTGAAATCCTGCCCGGTGACGCGCCGGTATAAGGGACGAATATAGTCCTGGTAAATGGCATCCCCTTCGCGTTTAAAAGGTGGCCAGATGTCAGGATTGGTCAGTCCGCGCACGTGCGCGAGAATACTGCGGGCCGCGCTCTCAGCGGCGCTGTCGAGCAGGAGTTCGCCAGGGAAATGGCTGGTGCCATCCAGGTACAGCGTGGCGCGCACAAGGCCCGTCTTGAGCGCGTGAAGCAGAATCAAAAACTGGACAGTGAACAGTCCCAGGCGGTCGACATAGAGCAGGTGATGGCGCGCTCGCTTCCAAAAATTCAGGTAGTAGAGCAGGCGCAGGGTATGCTCGATCTGCTCAGGCTGGCAGAGCCACTCAAGGCGCGCCGGGAAAATGGCGGCGGTATAGTCCAACGGAGTTTGTGTAGCTGAAACTGGTTGCATGGTGATTGTTCCCTACTTCCATCTAAAAATTGTCGTGCGCGGTGTATGCCCCGCGTTCTATTCTTGTAATGCGTCAATGGAACCAAAAAGAGGAAAACGAGTAAGCAGTATTTTGCCTTCCAAAAGAGGCTTCGCGCGTTCTGCGCCAACGTCTGAGCCAGCAAAAAAATTCGTTGGGCAAAGGGAAGGAAAAGGCAGTTTTTTGGCAAAAAGGAGGGCTGCAGCCGATCTCATTCTTTCCCCATTGGACGAGATGATGGGGGATACCTTCGGGTAATGGGTCATTGCCTGTCATCCATTGATGCTGTAGAATTGGTAAATCACTGGTATTTCTGGCGTAAGAGGTTCGATGCTTGCGACTCTACCACGGGCAGAGACGACTGGCCGACCAGGAAACGCGCGGATGAGGCGACTCTGGTCGCTCATGGATGTCATAGATTCAGTGCATGTAGAGGAGAGGAGTTTTCGTCTTGGAATCGCTCGAAGCTACGCTCAAACATTACTTCGGCTATACCACGTTCTGGGAAGGGCAGCGCCAGGTCATTGAGCAGGTGCTGGCGGGACGTGACGCCTTTGTGCTCATGCCCACTGGAGGCGGCAAATCGCTGACCTATCAGTTGCCTGCGCTCATTTTGCCCGGTCTGACTATAGTGGTGTCGCCGCTGATCGCTTTGATGCAGGATCAGGTGGAGCGCCTGACGGCCAATGGCATCAGGGCAACCTTTATCAATAGCTCGTTGAGCGGTGCCGAACGCGAGAGGCGCGAACAGGAGGCCATCAACGGCGAGCTGCAACTGCTCTACGTAGCTCCTGAGCGTTTGCTGACGGATGCTTTTCTGAGTTTGCTGGATCAGGTAGAGGCGAATGTGGGCCTCTCGCTGCTGGCGGTGGACGAAGCGCACTGTGTCAGCGAGTGGGGACACGATTTTCGTCCTGAGTATCGCCAACTGGGCCGTCTGCGCGCTCGTCATCCCGAGGTGCCGATGCTGGCGTTGACCGCCACGGCCACCGAGCGAGTGCGCGAGGATATTCTGGAGCAGTTGCGCCTGCGCGATCCATACCTGCACGTCGCCAGTTTCAACCGTCCCAACCTGTACTATGAAGTGCGCCAGAAAAATCGCCACTCGTACCACGAAGTGCTGGAGTTTTTGCGGACGCACGAGAACGAGTCGGTGATTATCTATTGCCAGGCGCGTAAAACGGTGGATGATCTGAGCGAGATGCTGACTCAGGATGGCATTCGCGCTCTGCCGTATCACGCGGGTCTGACCGGTGAGCAACGTACACAGAACCAGGCGCGTTTCATTCGCGATGATGTCCTGGTGCTGGTGGCCACCATCGCCTTTGGCATGGGCATCGCCAAACCGGATGTGCGCGCGGTCATCCATTACGATCTTCCGCGCAACCTGGAAGGATATTACCAGGAGTCCGGGCGAGCCGGGCGCGACGGTCAGCCCGCGCAGTGTATTCTCTATCTCAACTATGGTGATCGCGTCAAAGTGGATTATCGCATCAGCCAGAAGGAGAGCGAGGAGGAGCAGCTTGTTGCTCGCCAGCAGTTGCGCCGGGTGCTCGCTTACTGCGAAAGTACCGAGTGTCGCCGTCGCGCGCTGCTCAGTTATTTTTCTGAGTACTACACGCCTGATAACTGCGGCAACTGTGATAATTGCCTGCGGGTTGAGGAGGCGGAGCTGGAGGATCGCACGATTGACGCGCGCCGCTTCCTCTGGTGTGTGGGCAAAACGGGCGGACGCTTTGGCATGCGCCATATCATCGATATTTTGCGCGGTGCCAACACCAAACGTATTCGCGATTATCGGCATGACCAGTTGCAGGCATATGGTGTGGGCAGGGAGCACAGCGTTGACGAGTGGCAGCGCGTGGCGCGGGCCTTGCTCCAGCAAGGTCTGGTGAGCCAGACGGAAGACAACTACCCGGTACTTCAACTGAACCTGCTCTCGCGCGAAGTGCTGGGACAGCGCCGCACGGTGCTGATCGCGGCTTTGCCCAAACCTGCGGAGCCTGTAAGCGAGCGCGAACACACGCGCCTGGCTCCCGACCTGACCCCCGAGGAAGCGGGATTGTTTGAACGCCTGCGCATATTGCGCAAACGCCTGGCGGACGAGCAAAATGTGCCTCCCTATGTCGTCTTTTCCGATAACACACTGCTGGCCCTGGCTCGCCAGCGACCCGTCAGCGAGAGCCATTTCCTGCGTATTCCTGGTATCGGCCAGCGCAAACTGGAAGCCTATTATCCGCCCTTCGTGGGCGAAATTCGCGCGTACTGCGACAAGCACAACCTGCCTCCAGGCGAGGAGCCGCCAGAGGAGGTCCGCGAGGAGCGCCCGCGTAAGCCAGCTTCTGAGCGTGCGCGCAAGCCAGAGGTTGAGCGTCCGCCGACGATCCCCACGCATGTTCAGACCCTGCAACTGTACCAGCAGGGCTTGAGCGTGGAAGAGGTTGCCAGCGAGCGCGGGTTGACCGTCAGCACGATTATCAGCCACCTGGTCACACAGCTTGAAATGGGCGCGCAGATCGATCTGACCGCCCTGGTGCCGGTGGAACGTCACCGGATCATCGCCGCCGCTTTTCTGCAGGTTGGCGACGAGAAGCTCAAGCCTGCCAGGGACTTGCTCGGCGATGACTATTCCTACGATGAACTGCGCCTGGTGCGTGCTCTGGAACGCCAGGCCTCCAGCGCCGCCGTCCCCCAGGACGAGCCAGCTTAGGAGGATAGAAATGCACATTCCCCTGATGCATGGCGAACTGGCTTAATGTGTGGGTTCATTTTCTGGTGCCCCGGGAGACGCTGAAAGATGGTCCATAAAGGCGACTCCTCTCAGCGTCCCCGGATGATCGGCAGAGGGATTGGATGCGAGATTACTTTTCGACGAACGCGACCAGCCGGCAGAAAGCTGCTTCGCCGCCGTTGAACTTCCAGGGGAAGCAGCCGATCCATAGACGCTGGTCCAGCACTTCGTCTATCATACCGCCGGCGTTCTCAACATGAAAAACGCCATGCGGGAACATATCGTAGTGCATCAACTGGAGATCATCGTCCGGCCAGATCTCCTCCAGTGGCTTGCCGAGCTTTTGCGCGCATTTCGCCGCCAGATCCGGGCGCACTTTGCGAATAACGGTGTTCATGGGATGGTCCATCGAGCCGGCGTCAATGGCGAACCAGGAGATCTGGCGCTCCAGCACCCAATCGACGAATTCACGCGTCGGGCCGGGATGCTTGATGAAATAGCGCGTCTCATCTGGCTGGCTTTCGCCATACCAGTTGCTCGGATAATACTTGTGGTAGCCGGTGTGGACCACGACGATATCGCCGGGCTGGATGCGCAGGCCGGTTTTGCGCTCCCACTCCTCAAAGTGCGCGGAAGTGTAAATATCGTAATCGCCCACGCCCAGCGCTTCCAGGTCTACCACCACGCCGGGACCAACCAGCTTGTCCAGCGGAATACTGCCGATGTCCTGCCCGTTGGTCAGAAAGTGCAGCGGCGCGTCCAGGTGCGTCCCGACATGCAGGGTTGAGGAGATGTGTTGCCCTCCCACCTTATCAAAGGCCACGCGTTTAATCCATTTGATCGTTGGCCCGTCATAAGTCGCGAAACCCGGCGTGTGCGTGTCCCAGTTTTGCGACAAATCGACTGTGCGCATCTTACTCAAGTCTAACATACAAACGTCCTCCTCCTGACAGTCTTTAGCTTCCAGGATGTTCAATTTCATCCAGGATAATAGAATCGATCAATTGCTCCACCGGAGCCTGATCGTCGATAAAAGCAGCTTTCGCGACAGGCTCCTCGCGGATATTGCCGCTCTGAATACTGCTGGTCGCGACCGCGCGCAAGAGCTGATTTTGCAGCATCTGCGTATTGACCACGAAGTTCCCCAGCGATGTCTGCGCGTTAGTGCCGATGATGATGCTGTTGGTGAAACGCGCCGTATCGATGATGTACACATTGGGGAAGACCGAGTGCATGGTTTGCGCCAGGGCTTCAACCAGGCGGAAATCGCTGTTGGTGCGGCCCGCGTTGATGACCGCCACGCCGGTAGGTGTCAGGTGCGAGCGCACTTCCTGGAAAAATTCGTGCGTGGCCAGCTGGAAAGGCACATACGGCTGCTGGTAGGCATCGATGGCAATCTCATCATATTTCTTCTGTGTGCTTTGCAGATAATAGCGGCCATCCTGAACGATCACATGCAGATCAGGCTCGTTCATGCCGAAGTATTGCCGCGCCAGGTTGACAATTTCGCCATCCAGTTCGACGCCATCGATGGGCAGTGAACCGTACATCGCGTGCAGCTCGCGCGGGATTGTGCCGGCTCCCAGACCGATGACACAGGCGCTGCGGAACTGCGCGGACGTGAACGGCGGATTATTGAAGTAAGGCGCAATGGCGAAGTAGTCCCAGGGACCGCCGGTCAGAATGTTGTTGGGGTCGTAGACCGAATGGATGCCCACGCCCTCATTCAGAATCAGTTGCGTTTCGTTGCCGACCTTGACCACCTGGATGTAATTATAGGCCGACTCGCGCTCGGTAATCAGATTGCCGCCGCCGTTGCTGCCGTCCGCGTGCTTGATCGGTCCCTGAATAGCCAGGGTGGACCAGATCATGGGAATCAGCAGCAGCAGCGAGAGCAGGCGCACGCTGACCCTGGGGAACCTCAGCGCGTTGGCGCTGCCCAGGCCGGAGATCAGCAGGCCCACAATCGCCACCAGCAGCAGGACCAGGCCAAAGGTAAAGAACGTGCGATATGTACCAATCGTGGGAATAAGCACCAGCACCGGCAGGAATGTCCCGGCGATACTGCCCGCCGTCGAAATGGCGTAGAGCTTGCCCGCGATGCTTCCCGACGTGCCCGTTTTGCCCGCCTGCTCAACCTGCAAGCGAATGGCGAAAGGTGAAACGCAGCTCAGCAGGATGACGGGAATGGCAAAAAGCAGGATCGTGCCGCTCAGCGAGCCGACGAAAACTCCCACCGAGTAGGTCATAAACGACGATGTGGAGAGGGCCATGAGAGGGTGAGCCGCCAGGGGAATCAGCGCGATCAGGAAAGCGGCCACAATCGTCAGCCCGTAGAGGAATCCATGCCGGGGATAGCGATCAGCCAGGCGCCCGCCCACATAATAGCCAATGGTCAGGAAGAGCAGGATCGACGCGATCAGGATGGCCCAGATAAAGAGCGACGTACCGAAGTAGGGGGCCAGCAGGCGCGAAGCGGCCATTTCAACCGCCAGTGAGCAGGCGCCCTCGACGAAGACCAGCACAATCAGCAGCCAGGTTTGCGGCGTATAGCTGGCGATTTCGCTCCAGAACGACGTGCGCGGCTGCCTGGTCTGCGTGGATTGACTGCTCGCTTGCGCTCCGCGTGCCAGCCACAGACCCAGCAAGGACGTAAGCAGGAGCACCAGCCCGAAGGCGAGGAACGTTTTTGACGTACCGATATTGGGCAGAAGCAGCAGAACCGGGAGAAACGTTCCAAACATACTGCCGACCGTCGAAATGGCGTAGAGTTTGCCCGCGATGCGGCCAGAGCTGCCAGTTTGCTCAATGCTCAGGCGAATGGCAAAGGGTGAAACGCAGCCCAGCAGGATAGTGGGGATGACAAAGAGCAGGATCACCGCCAGCAGCGAACCGTAAAAGACGCCCAGCGGATTGCTGGCGAAAAGCGTCTGCGTCCAGGAGAGCACAGGATGCGCGACCAGCGGAATGAGAGCAATGAAAAGAGCTGCCACAATCGACAGGGTGTAGAAAACACTGGCGCGCGGGTAGCGGTCCGCCACACGTCCGCCGACGTAGTAACCAATCGTCAAATAGAGAAGAATCAGGCCGATTAAATTCGCCCAGACAAAGAGGGTATCGCCGAAATAGGGAGCCAGCAGGCGCGAGGCCGAAACCTCAACCGCCAGCGAACAGGCTCCAGCCACAAACACCTGCGAGATCAACATCCAGCCCCGGCCTCTGCGCGTACTGGCCAGCGTCATGGACTTGCCCTGTGTGAGCGGCGTGGAATCGGGTTGCGTGGAAGTGGACATAACTGTATCGCTTACACTTTCCTTCAAGGTGTACTGCCCATCTCAGGCAGGCAGACAGGCTGTTATCAAGTTTGATTGAAACATTATAGCATAGTTATGCCTCAGTTCTGGCCAGCAATTTCTCTGGTCCGCGCATCGTTTGCCGCTATGCTGAAGCGGTGATGCCAGTCTGGAGGAGCAGCGAGCGCAGCACCTCTTCTGACTGATTTTCGCCCTGAGCCGCCTGGCGCAACGCCGTGAAAGTGGCTTTGCCCATGCGCTGTTCGAGCTTGTTGAGAAAGCTAATCAGGCTGCCAGTGCGGGGATCGCTGCGCGCGTGGCGCATCTGGAGCGCGGGCAGCAGCAGCGCCAGACCTTCCTGATAGCGCTGTTGTTCGCAGAGGCACAGGCCAAGGTTGGTGAGAATCGCCCCTTCGCGCTCCTGATCCTGGCTTTGCCGCGCGAGTTGCAGCGCTTGCAGGAAATAGCGCAGGCTTTGCTGGTAATCATGCTGATGCTGAGTCAGCAGAGCCATGTTGTGGGTGAGCACGCAGGCCAGTTCGGCATTGCTTTGAGGATGGATCAGAGTCAGAGCCAGTTCAAAGTTTCGCCGGGCCTGTTCAAGGTCGCCCAGGGTGCGCAGAAACTCGCCCTGGTTGGTCAGAGTCAGCGCCTCGCTCTGGCGGTCGTGCATATCGCGCTGAATGGCCAGCGCGCTGGTATAGTACGTGCGGCTCTGCTCAAACTCGCCCAGGCGGCTGTAGACCATGGCCAGCGCGCTGCACACCAGTCCTTCGTCCCGGCGAATCAGCGAGCCGATGGGCGGCAGCAGCATCTCGTAGAGGCGAATCAGCGTATGCCAGATTTCCCAGCGCAGGAGATCCTCATCGAGGGAGAGCGCGCACAACTGATCGTAGGCCGTTTGCCAGTGGCGGCCCAGGCAGAGATGTTCGAGCATAGCCAGCAGAGGCGTAATATCGTTGGGGGAAGTGCGCTGCTGACGAGGTGGGCAGATCTGCTGCGCCATGTACCAGTAATAGTTTGCCACGTGGGTATGTCCCGCCGCCAGCGCGTTCTGGCGGGCTTCAATGGTCGCCTTGATTTCGCCCGGCTGATTGATCACGCCCAGCGAAGAGGCGAGAAAACCAGAGGGCCGGCGCAGTTCGCTTTCCAGGTAATGGGTGTGCAGATAATGGGCAAGCAGCGAATGGAGAAGATAGCCATCCTGGCCGTCGTGACGTTTAAGCTGTTCAATCAGTCCCAGGAGAGTCAGATTGTGCGCCTCCTGTTCAAAATCCTGTAGATCGGTGTCCAGCCTGACGCGATCACCGGTCGCCACGTGGACAATGCCAGAAACCGGCGGCGCCTCTCGGAACAGGCAGAGCGTGCGCAACAGCGCGGTTTGGATGGGATTGAGGAAGCCGAAGGTTGTTTCCAGCAAATTTTGCAGGATATTGCCCTCCCAGAGCACCTGATACATGGGCGAATGCAGCAAATAGTGCAACGAAAGGCCACTCAGACTTTTTAAGGTGCAGAAGACCAGCATAGTATAGATGTGGCCCGCGCAGCGTTGCCAGAGTGTCGAGAGATCCTGTTGCAAACCCAACACGCCGCGCTGCTGGAGCAGGTGCAGGCTATCGACAATCGTCAGTCCTCCCACCGCGTATTCGCGGACACCCGGCAGCGAACTGTAGTCCGAGCCAAAGGGCGACCGGGTGCAGGTCAGCAGAAAACGAGTTCGCCCCAGGTCTTGCTGCAACATTTCCAGAAAACGCACCGCGCTGCTGAGTCCCACGCCAACCGTGTAGGGAGAGTCCTGGTTGCGCGCCTCAATCGCGCGATCAAACAACTCCTCGCACTGGTCCAGCACAATCAGCGCGCCCTGATCCGGCAGGCGCAACTGCTCGTAGAGCCGCTGGATCATACTCTGTTGAGAAAGATTGGCCCGTTGCAGCGGACCTGTGCCCGCACCCTGGAGCGCATTCAACAGCGCGCTGATGACATCAGGCCAGGTCGCGCGTGGTCCCGGACGCACCCAGATGTAATGGCGAAACTCCGGCAGACCCTCCAGCATGTGGCTCTGAAACTGATCGAAAACCAGGGCAGCCAGCGTCGACTTGCCCGCGCCCGCGTTCCCGCTCAATAGCACCGTATGCGTATGCTCATCGCTCAGGAGGCTGACAATCTCGTGTACCTCATCCTGGCGTGGCAAGGTCAGCCGCAGATCCAGTACGGGCGGCGTATCGGTCAAAATACCGAATGTAAAATAGCCTGGTTGTTGCATAAACTCGTGCGCGAAGCCTCCATGTAGCGAAGGTAATCCTTTTACGCACATACTATACACGATTTCCAGCAAGAGGTATAGAGAGAGCCAGTAGTCGTGCTACCCACGGGGAGATCCTGTGTGCTACTATAAGGCAAGCAAAACATGCAGGTAGAAAGGGATCTATGCTATGCTTCGTCTGATTTATATGGGGACACCTCAATTTGCTGTGCCCGCGCTGGAAGCGCTGGTCAGCAGGGCCGCGCCGGGGGATCTGCTGCCCGAAGGCTATGAAATCGTCACCGTGATTACGCGCCCGGACAAGCCGTCCGGGAGGAAGCAGGAAATAGTCTATTCCCCGGTCAAGCAGGCCGCCCTGGCCCACGGTCTGGAGGTCTGGCAGCCGGGTTCATTGAAAAAAGCGGAGAATCAGCAGGCGCTGGCCGCGTATCGCGCCGATTTGATGATTGTCGCCGCCTTTGGGCAGATTTTGCCGCAGGCAGTGCTCGATCAACCGCGTTACGGCACCCTCAATATTCACGCCTCGCTGCTGCCTAAGTATCGCGGCAGCTCGCCGATTTCCGAGGCCATTCTCCAGGGCGAGCGCGAAAGCGGCGTCACCATCATGCTGCTCGACGCCGGCATCGACACCGGGCCGATGCTGCTCAGGCGAGCTATGCCCCTGGCTGAGCGCGAAACCACGGCCAGTCTGACTCCACAACTGGCGCAACTGGGCGCGCAAACTCTGCTGGAAGCCCTGCCGCTCTGGGTCAGCGGTCAACTGATCCCCCAGCCGCAGGACCACAGCCTGGCCACGCACACCCGCATGATTCGCAAAGAGGACGGGCGCATCGACTGGTCCAGGTCCGCCGAAACGCTGGCGCGGGAAGTTCGTGCCTACCTGCCCTGGCCTACCGCCAGCACCACCTGGCGCGGAAAATCCCTGAAAATCCTCAGCGCCGCAGCCCATCCAGGCGAAGCAGATGCCCGGCCTGGCCAGGTCGCGCTTGAACAGATCAGTACCCCTCAAGGAACGCGCAAAGCTCTGCGGATCGCCACCGGTCAGGGAGCGCTGCTGGTCGAGCAACTGCAACTGGAAGGCAAAAAAGCCATGAGTGCCGACGAATTTTTGCGCGGCTACGCGGGCATTATCGGGGAGACACTGGCATAGGGCGCGCACAGAGGCGGCAAGATCAAAGCAGGCTCCCCTCCAACTGGAGAGAAGCCTGCCTGTGGGCCGGTAAATGGGCTAGGCAGCCTGTTTCGGTTTGAGCACAAAGAAGCCGATCACGCCAATGATCAGCACAACTGCACCCGCGATCAGCGCCACCAGACCGCGAGTTGGATGGTCGTGTTTCAAGAAGTCCCAGTACACGCCCAGAGCGAGGCCGATGATGCCGATCACGGCAACAACCAGGGAAATAATTTTCATTTGGAGCTTACCTCTTCTTACGTTATGATCCATGCTGGCTCTGCCAGAACAGATCTACTGTATCAAACGACCTGTGTTTCGCAAACCACAGAGATAGAGGTAAAATAGCCCTTTTGGATAATCAATCGGCTCAATGACACATTTTGCTCATTCTGGTATTAATGAATCAACGCGTGGCCCAGAAAATAGCCTGCCGCGAAAAAGAGGCCGAAGGCCAGCAGGCCCAGCAAGAGCACCATCAGCAGGGGCGAAGACTTGCCGGGAGGTGTCACAGGCACCGGCTGCGGCGCGAGCGGACGATTGGGCGTAAAGGGCACGTTGGCGATGGTTGGATCGGACGGCGACACCTCAACGCGGGGAAGCTGGCCGCTATAAGATGAGAGGCCGCGTCCGCTATGTTCGCTGTCCCTGGAGGGCAGGAGCGCACCCATTCTGGCCGCGCCCGCCGAAGAGAACTGGCGCACCATCGGCTCCTCAACCGGCAGCGGTGCGGGAGCTGGCTCCAGCGCCTCGGCCAGCATTTTGAACTGAGCGTAGAGCGCCTCCGGGGTATTGATGTTCTGAGGATGCTGGCGTACAATCGCGCGGGCTATCGTCTCGCACAGTTCAGGCGGAGTGCCGCGTGAAAAGCGCAGACGGCCATCAGGCTGCGGTTCCTGCGAACCGGTCAGCAGTTGATAGAGCAGCAGACCGACCGCGCGCGTATCGTCGGCCTTGCGATTTTCGCTCTGCTGGCCCCAGCCCATCTCCGTCTCCAGCAAAGCCACGCCATCGCCGCCCACGATACTCCATTTTTCAAAATAAGCCAGATTGGTAGGAAGCGCAAAATTATTGATCCTGATCGCGCCGCTCCGTTCACGGATCAGCGCAGAGGGCGTGAGATCCCCATGACAGACACGCCGGGACGAACTGCCCGCGTACATCAGAGCCAGGCATATTTGCCAGCCAATCTCGGCGATCTCGAAGGGGCTTAACTGGGCTTGCAGCAACGCTTCAAAGGTATCTCCGTCGACATACTCTTGCACAACATACAGGGCTTCTGGCTCAATCACCAGATCATAGAGGCCGAGGATATGCTGATGCGAAAAGCTGGCCGTCATCTTTAAAGCGGTGCGGTACTCCGTAATATGAGCGGGAAACACAGACTTCACAGCCACCGCGCGCTGAAGCCTCTGATCCATGCCCTGATAGACGCAGCAAAAAGCCGTCTGTTTTATCAGGCGTTGTAGCAAATAACGCCCATGAATAACCCGACCTGTTTCCACAGTTTGCCTCTTACCCTCGTATTACGCTTTGATACCAAAAACATCATAAGTGTACCGATCAAAGCGAAAAGGAGTTTGTAATCTCATATATCCTGGAGCGCCAGCGTAATCGCTCCAACGATATTAGCTTCGGCTCCAAGTTTCCCCTGGATAATGCGCACGCCCTCGCGTGCTTCCGCCAGGCAGAGAGCCTGGACGCGAGCTTGCAAAGGCGCAATGAGTAGATCCCCTGCCTGAGCCACGGGACCACCCAGGATAATCACGCCGGGGTTAATCAGATGAATGATGTTCGCCAGAGCTATCCCCAGATAGTTCTCCACCTCATCAATCACCTGGCGGGCCACCTTATCGCCTGCCGCCGCCAGCATGAAAATCTGTTCTGTCGTAATCCGTTCAGCGCGAGCGCCAGTCACCTGGCGCATAGCCGCCTCGCTTTCGGGGTATTCTATCGAAAGGCCGATCATGCGCCGCACAATAGCCTGAGCGGAAGCGATGGCCTCCAGATGGCCAAATCCCCCACATGAGCATTTCGGGCCGTGCTCCTTAACCAGCATATGCCCGATCTCGCCGGCGGTAGAAGAAAAGCCGTGGTAGACCTGTCCATTCACGACCAGTCCGCCGCCGATGCCTCGTCCCAGGCCGACGTATAAGACAACCTGTTCGCTGCGGCGATGGCCGTCCTCGCGCTCACTCAGCGCGCCATACTCGATCTCCGCCAGCGCAGCCGCATTGGCATTGTTATCTATTATACAAGGCGCTTCAAGCCTTTCGGCCATATAGTCCTGGAGTGGGAAATTGTTCCATTCGTGCGCGTGATGCAAACGCCGCACAATGCCGCGCCTGGCGTCCACCAGACCGCCGACCGCAACTCCCACGCGCAAAATGCGCCCATCCTGCAAACGCCCGGGATCGGTAATTTCCGCCAGCATATCATTGATGAGACTCAATACACTTTGTGTATCGGGCACATAGCTCAGAGGGTGACGTATTTTGTGCAAAACCTTGCCTTCGAGATTAGCCAGGGCCACCGTTTGCCGGGAGCCATTGCCACTGATCTCGATCCCCACCACATAGCCCTGAGTGGCCAGCAACTTGCCCGTCGTTCTTGCGGTCGCCAGAGGGCCAGAGGCTCCAAGGGGGCCAGACTGCCGCACCAGAATTGGTGACTTTTCCGAACGTTCAGGAATTTTAGATGGAACCATGCTGCCAATCTCCCTCTTTTGCTAATCCGATGCACTATTATGTGAGTTGCTGAAACGGGAAAACGTACTGTCCAGCCGATCTCTGTGTTTGACTCGCAGAAACAGGTTAAGTAGCTACGCCAGTATATCATATAAAGCCTGGAGAGGCTACTTTCTGACCAGAAAAGGCGGGGTGTCAGGGGTGGGAAGACTTTTTGGAGCGTTTGTGCTACAATAGCACAAAGCGAAAGTACGCATCTCTCTATTCTCTATCCGGGAGTATATCTCTATGGCATCATCCGTGACCGCGCAGGAGACGGTCTTTATTGGGCCTGGCCTCAGCCCGTTTAAGCGCTTTGTGACCATCTTCGGCGTCATTTTTCTGCTGGCGCTGATTCTCTGGATCGGCATGTACCAGGGATTTTTACAGGGAGGTTCAGCCGTTGGCAGCACCATCGTCGCCCTCCTGTTCGCCCTGGGCTTTGTCTATTATTTGCGCCTGATTGCTCCTGTGCCCTTTACAATTGAACTGACACCCGCCGCGCTGGTCAAGCGCAGCAAGAAGGGCGAAGTCATCGAAGTTCGCTGGGAAAATCTCACGCGCATCAAAGAAGAATTTTTCAAAAACGGCACACGCATCGGGATAACAGCCTTTCGCAAGCCCTCTTCTCCCCAGGAGAAAGCCAAAGCCTGGGCCGTCTACCGCGACGACGTGACCGACATCGATGCCCTGGCGGCAGCGCTCAAAGCAGCCATCCCATCCACCTGCGAATGGCAGAGCGAAACAGTCCACGACTGAAACGAGTCGCCCCCAAAGCCAGCAAAAGCATCATCTAACCCTGCACGAAAAAGCAGATGGAGAGCAGCGAATGCCAACCCTGTGTCAAAAAGCAGATAGAGAGCAACTGACATCTATCCTGCACGAAAAAGCAGATGGAGAGCAGCCGCCATCTATCTTGTGCGAAAGAGCGGAAGGCGCACAACAAACGCCTGACCCTGTGCGGAAAAGCAGATGAAGCGCAGCAAACACTTAATCCTGCGTGGAAAAGCAGATGGGGGTAGCAAACGCCTGACCCTGTGCGAAAGAGCGGAGGAGCGCAGCCGACGCCTAACCCTGCGCGAAAAAGCAGATGGAGAGCAACTGACATCTATCCTGCACGAAAGAGCAGATGGAGAGTACCAAATGCCTGACCCTGTGCGAAAAAGCAGATGAAGCGCAGCCGCCATCTACCTTGTGCGGAAAAGCGGATGGAGCGCAGCAAACACTTAATCCTGCGTGGAAAAGCAGATGGGGGTAGCAAACGCCTGACCCTGTGCGAAAGAGCAGATGGAGAGCAGCCGCCATCTATCTTGTGCGAAAGAGCGGATGGAGCGCAGCAAACACTTAA
>DASZXF010000849.1:0-2357 GCA_035546055.1 Ktedonobacteraceae bacterium | reverse complement strand
AAAAAAACACCCCGCCGATGTGTGGGTCTCCTTTTCCAGTTCTCGGATCGGTGGCGCCGGGCGCTCGCGCGCTTCCACCACGCAGGGAAGGCTGTAGATGTGAGAGAAAGGCTTTTCCGCCAGCATCTACAACAGGTCGCGAGCGCCACGGGCGCATATGTGCGATCAAGCTGGATACCAGATGTACTCCGAGCAAACAATCGGTTGAGATGTTTTAACTTCTGCGTATTGCTAAAAGCTGATCTATTTAGAGCGAAGCGCCTAGAGGACGAAGCTATCGGCCAGCGGGCTGCGAGCGCCGTTGCCGTTCTCGCGCTTTTCGCTGTTCAGGTTGACCGACTGCTGGTTGCCCGTAGAGCGCGGCTGGCTGTAGGAGCCATTCACGACGGTTGAGCTACCAGCGGGCGCGCCCTGCAAGCTCTGCAAGCTCTGCAGCGCGGCTGCCTGGCCGGACTGATCGGTGGCAAGCTGAATCGTCTTACCATCAATCACCACAGCGATACCAATACCACGGCGCAGGTCCGCGATCTGCCGGCGCAGTTCGCGATTCTCTGCTTCCAGGGCATCCATCAATTTTTTCTGCTCAAGGAGCATCTGAGCTATGCCTTCAAAACCAGCACTAGCAGCCCGATCCATCATGGATTCCTCCTGCAAATTACGAGTACCCAACTTTTCTAAAACAATGTCTCCCGACACAGGCCAACACCCCCGATGAAAGCCGTACTATGCCTGTTGCAGCATAGGTACGAGACGATCCCAAATGCGCGCTGCTACTTCCGTTTTGGAGAGCACCGGCAAGTCCTCCATCTCACCATTCGCATGGAAGAGAAGAACCTTATTGGTATCTGAACCAAAGCCGCTATCAGCGCGGCTTACATCATTTGCCACCAGCATATCCAGGTGCTTGGCGATCAGCTTGGCGCGTGCATACGCGACCAGATCGCCCGTTTCGGCTGCGAAGCCGACCCGCACCAGGCGCGGCTGGGACGCAGGTTTCCCAGATTGCTCATCGAGCAGAGCGGCCAGCGTGGCGAGGATGTCGGGAGTGCGCACCAGCTCAAGGGAGAAAGCTTCTCCCATCTGGTACAACTGCGCGCCTTGCCCGCCCTCTTTTTTGAGCTTCCGTGCCGCCACCTGCGCGGGACGATAATCAGCAACCGCCGCGCTCATAATCAGCACATCAACCCTCTCCCCTTTCCCTTTCCCTTCCACTGCCGCTACTACCGCGTCACGCATCTGCGCGGCGGTCTCGACTGTTGTCACATCTACTCCGTAAGGAGCTGCGAGTGCAACCGGGCCAGAGATCAGGGTGACATGCGCGCCGCGATCTCGTGCTTCGATTGCCAGGGCATAACCCATTTTTCCCGATGAACGGTTGCCAACGTAGCGCACCGGGTCGATGGGCTCCTGGGTGCCTCCGGCGGTAATCACCACCCGGCGCCCGGCCAGATCTCCCCCACGCGCTAAAGCGACGCTGATGGCTCCCAGCAACACCGGCGTATCCGGCAGCCTGCCTACACCCGTTTCACCCGAAGCCAGTCGTCCAACTTCTGGTTCGACCACCATCGCGCCTCGCTCGCGTAAAAGCGCCAGGTTGGCTTGTGTGGCCGGGTGAGTATACATCTGGTGGTGCATGGCCGGCGCGAGTAATAGCGGCGCCCTGGTGGCCAGCGCCACCGCCGTCAGCATATTATCCGCGATGCCATGAGCCAGTTTCGCGATGGTGTTTGCGGTAGCAGGCACCACGGCCAGCAGTTCGGCCTCTTCGCCCAGTTCGATATGGGTTTCAGCGGCCTTCCCCGAAGGTTCCCACAGATCACTGTAGACTGGTCGGTGGCTCATAGTAGAAAACGTCAACGGACGCACAAATTCCTCTGCGTGCTCCGTCAAAATCACATCCACCAGCGCGCCAGCCTGCTGAAGACGACTGACCAGCTCGACCGCTTTATAAGACGCGATTCCGCCACTTACACCGACGATAACTCGTCTGTTCGCTAACACGGCTAACTTGCTCAATCTTTCTATGCAGGGGCTTCCCCGTTACATCAGGTTACTGGTACAATAGCACAGAATGATACACACTCTCAAGTCTCAACGCCAGAAGTACCATGCCCTGTTCCTTCCTCCCCTCAGATGCCCGGAGGTTATGTGCTTTCTTCTATGTGACTGCTCGGTGCCTGTGGCACCTCGCGTAAAAAGAGAGAAAAGGTGTTTGGCGGGGACACCCCGCACCCCGGCAGAGGGCTGGCCGCCCTCTGCACTCCCGCTGGCTTGAGAGAAAAGACGGGTGGCGGGCTACTTCTGCGCTCCTGCTGGCTTGAGAGAAAAGATGGGTGGCGGGCCGCTCTCTGCACTCT
>DASZXF010000848.1:0-5374 GCA_035546055.1 Ktedonobacteraceae bacterium | reverse complement strand
GTCCGCTGATCGGTCTGGCGGCGTACAGTCCCTACGATCTGCTGGCCTTTCCCGAACTCGCCACCTATCTGGTGACCTATGAATATACCCGACCCGCCATCGCCGCCGCTGTGCGCGCCCTCTTCGGCGAAATTCAGCCCCAGGGCAAGCTGCCGATCAGCCTGCCCGGCCTCTATCCGCCGCAGTCCTGAAACGAACAGATCTATCAGTCGTTCCGAGTCATTCTATGCAGCAGGGGTGTCTCAGCAAGCCGAGACACCCCTGCTGCATAGAATGACTGCTGTATGTGATGTCGGGTTAGCGGGGGAAGGCTTCGCGCAGACCGCCGTCTACGGGGAGCATGCTGCCGGTGGTGCGCGATGAACTATCTGAGGCATAGAAGAGAGCTGCTTGCGCGACATCTTCGGCGCGCACATCGATGCGCAGGATGTTACGCTGGCGATAGTATTCCTCCAGTTGAGAAGGATCGATGCCGTAGGATCTGGCACGGTCCGCGCGCACCTGCGGGGACCAGAGGCCGGAGTTGCCAAAGATGGCATCGGGGTTAATGATGTTGGAACGTATGCCAAACGGTCCCCCTTCCAGGGCCAGCACGCGCGCTAACTGCGCCTGAGCCGCCTTGGAAGCGCTATAAGCGCCGAAATCCTTGCCAGGCGCGGGCACGTTTTTGGTGGCGACAAAGATCATACTGCCGCCCAGTTTCTGCGTCTTCATCACGCGCAGCGCCTCGCGGGCGACCAGAAAGTGACCGGTGGTGTTGACATCCAGACTGCGCTGCCAGTTCTCCAGGGAGAGCGCGTCCAGTGGACTGTTATAGGCGATGCCGGCGTTGGACACCAGAATATCCAGACCGCCATAGGTACACAGAATCCGCTGATAGGCGGCGGCCACGGCGCTTTCGTCGGTGATGTCCAGGGCCAGAGCCAGGCCACGGTTATGCGGCCAGCGCTGCGCCATCTCCTCCACCAGACCTTGCGCCCGTTCCAGATCAATATCCGCGCAAACGACATGCGCGCCCTCGGCAGCGAAGCGGCGGGCAATGGCCGAGCCGATGGCGCCCGCCGCGCCTGTGATCAGGGCCACCCGGCGACTGAGTTGCTTTTCAGGCGGGGCCAGTTGCAGCTTGTAGAGTTCCAGCGGCCAGTATTCCGCGTGAAAGGCATCTTCCGGCGAGAGCGATCTATACGCGCCTGTGCGTTCGGCGCTCTCCATGATAGCCAGCGTATGATGCGCGATATCGGCGGAAATACCGGCGGCCCGGCTATCTTTGCCCAGGGTAAACATGCCCAGTCCAGCGACCAGAACGACACGCGGGAGCGGCGCCAGCATTGGCTCGCCCCGCTGGTACGCCTGGAAGGTGGCGCGGTACTCCTGCGTATAGCGCTCAAAGGCCGCGCGGGTTGCCTGCTCGACGCTGAGAGGATCGGCGGAGTTATCCGGCTCGATCCAGAGCGGGGTGCGCTTGATGTTCAGGATATGATCGGGAGTGGCCGCGCCAGCCTGGAGCACTGCGCGCGTGCGCTCCGCTCCCAGAGCCGCGCCGGAGACAAAACGCAGGATATCAGCGCTATCGTCAAAGCGCAGGATATGCAATTGCTCCTGGCCGGCCAGGCCACGCAGCAGCGGCGCCAGGTGCGCGGCCACTTCCTGACGCCTGGCAGGCCCGGCTATGGCAAAGCTCGGTTGCTCGCTACGCTGTTCACTGCTGCCCGCGCGCTGGCAGTAGCGCGCGGCGCGATTGACCATCTCGACATGCAGGCGATAGGCTTCGTGGGGATCATCGTGCCAGGTAATCAGGCCGTGATTGAGCAGGATAACGCCTTTCAGGTCTGGCTGCGCGCGTGCCGCCTGCCCCACCAGTTTGGAGAGCTGAAAGCCAGGACGCAAATAAGGAATCAGAGCCAGTTCATCGCCAAAGACCTCGCCGAGAATCTCCCGCTGGCGCGTGTTATTGGTCAGCGCCAGAATGGCGTCGGCGTGGCTGTGAACCACGCTGCGCGCCGGCACAAAGGCATGCAGCAGCGTCTCAATGGACGGACGCGGCGCGCGCGGGTCCAGCATGGCGAATTGCAGATAATCCACCATCTCCTCATCGCTCATGTGTTCGCGCTCGAACAGCGCCAGCACATCATCCATGCGCACAGCGGGAAAGTCGCGCGGCTCGACCGCTTTCAGATCAGAACCACTGCCCTTGACGCGCAAAACCGCGCAGGTTCGGCCACGGTAATCCTGTTCCTCCAGCTTAATTGACGTGTTGCCGCCGCCCCAGAGCACCAGTTCTGGCTGCGAGCCGATTAAACGGGACTGATAGACCAGCAGATCCAGATCCGTCATTCCCGCCGCCTCGGAAGCCGACCAGCGATTTTCAACGGTGGTGATCGTCTGTATGTTCATAGCATTTTCTTTTCCCCTCTGAGAAAGTCCCCCACTGAGGCGGGCAAGGAATTATCCCGCCTGAGCCAGCAGTTGAAAGGTCATCGGATGTCCTGACTCCATTCTACACTTTTTCATCCCAACTGGTGAACCTGTTCGTGACCTTCTCTCCGCTGAGCAGACGCCTCGTCGAAAACCTCCCGGGGTACGCGAAGCTATGATCTGTATGCTCGCAGGGTGAGCAGGGCTTCGATGGTGACGATGCCCCGCCATTCGAGAGTGGTAGCAGGATTCCAGTCCAGCCAGTTGAACATCCAGCCGCCATCAGCTTGCTGAGCGGAGGCCAGAGCCTCCAGGTGCGTTTCGATCACTTCATCAGAGAAAAGGCGACGAGCGAGACTCTGCGGATGTGGAGCAAAGTTGAGCGGCGTGTGGGTGTCCGCGCGCGAGGTAAGCTCAAGCGTCACAAGCCTCTGCTCCAAAATTTTCGCTCCGACGCGGGCGAAGATCTGTTCCGCCTGTGCGCGGTCGGGCACCCAATCGAGAAAAGGCAGAACCGCGCGCATTTCGTAGGCGCTGGTCTGGTCCATAGCAGCCAGTTGACGCCAGCAATAGTCGGTCGCCGGGACCAGCCAGGGATGCGCGTAGCCATGTTTGTGCAAAAGGGCCGCGATAGCCGCCGTGGGATTGAGAGAGGCCGGCGGCTGATCCTCGACCTCCCACCAGGGCGCATGAGGATAGGCCATGACCGAGGGCAGAGCGAAGGGAACGCCGCCCTCCTCGGTGGTGATGGAGAGAAAATAGTCGCAGGCGCGCGCCACCATGGGATCGTCAAAGGCATCGAGTTCATCCAGCAGGCACAGGGCCGTCCAGGTGGGCAAGGGCTGGCTCAGCGGGGCACGTATGTCCGGTTCCAGACCGTTGCCAAAGCCGCCATCGGGATTCTGATAAGGGCGCAGAGCCTCCAGTACGGCGCCTTTATCGGCATCCAGGAAGAGGAAAGCGAAGCGCCGCCGATCCAGCAAGCGGGCCGTTTTCCAGAGAAAAGTGGTAGCTTTTGTCATATCAATGGTAGTTGCCATGCGTATGATTCTCCTGATCTTCGTTAACTAACTGGCCTTCCGGCCTTTACAGAGAGTATACTGGCATATATGGTCGAAAACAGTCCTATTTGACAACTATCACGGCGGAGAAAGGGCAAGGTTCATCCATGACCTATTCACCTGTCACCCGGCTTTTGACGGTGCTTGATCTGCTGCAATCTCGACCGGGCGTGACCGCCGCGCAACTGGCGGAGCGGCTGGAGGTAGAAGCGCGCAGCGTGCGGCGCTACATTACCATGTTGCAGGATATCGGCATTCCGGTGGAAGCGGAGCGCGGGCGCTATGGCGGTTATCGCCTGCGCCCTGGCTTCAAGCTGCCTCCCCTGATGTGGACTGAAGAAGAGGCGGTGGTCATCACCCTGGGACTACAGGCCATGCGTCAGTTGGGATTGTCGCATACGCTCCCCACGGTTGAGGGAGCGCTGGCCAAGGTCGAGCGGGTACTGCCCCCGGCACTGCGCGAGCACGTTCAGGCGATTCAGGAAACGGTAGTCTTCGATCTCACCGCACACACGCACGCTCACCTGAACGCGCCTATGCTGCCGCTGAGCAGCGCGGCTTCGCAAAGGAAACAGGTCTGGCTGCGCTACCAGCGGCGTCCAGGCGAAGAACACGAGCGGATCTTTGATTGCTATGGACTGGTGTATCACGACCAGCGCTGGTATGCCGTTGGCTACTGCCACCTGCGCGAGGCAATTCGCATCTTCCGCCTGGACCGCATCAGCGCGCTTGCCATACGCGAGGAACACTTTACGCCACCGGCTCACTTTGATTGCCTGGCCTATCTCATCCAGGCCTTCAAGGCCATCCCTTCGCGCTGGCTGGTTGAAGTTCTCCTGTTCACCAGGCTGGCACAGATTCGCGAGTCTGTGCCCACCACCTTCGCCACGCTCACAGAGACGCCCGAGGGCATTCTGCTGCGCGCCGATGACGACGATCTCCAGCATACCGCGCGTTTCCTGGTCAGTCTGGGCTGTCCGTTTCGCGTGCTGCAACCGCCGGAATTGAAAGAGGAAATGCGCGCGCTCGCCCGGCAACTGTTCACCATGGCCGACGCCGACGAACCTTGCTCATCACCATCGTGAGCCAGGATGTCCAGCGATATCCTTCATCTGCTTCCTCTCCTCGCCACGCAGATGAGAGGTAACATCCTGTGAGGACTTCCCCTGGAGGCGGAATATCCTTCATATCGTTCAGGAAGCATGAAGCGTGCTTCCCAGGCAACAAAGGAAAAAGGAACCGGCATATGACAAAGAATCTTATCTTGCAAGATGCATCGCCCGCACAGGTGGCCCTGGCCCTCGATGCCAACAACATAGCCTTTGGAACCCTTTTGAGCACTCTCCCTCATGCGCAACTCCATGACGAACCGGGCCTCCTCTGGTTCGAGACGGGCGTGAATGGCAGCCCCTTCAACGGTGTGCTTCGGACACGACTGGCACCAGAGGCGCTCTCCAACGCTATTGAGCGCGTGCGCAGCCATTTCGAGCAGCGAAGCCTCCCGTTTCACTGGCACCTTGGAGCAGATTTTCAACCCGCCAACCTCGGAAGTCTACTCGAAGCACACGGTATCAACCACGACGAAGATGAGCCAGGGATGGCGGCAGATCTGCTCTCGTTCAATGAAGAGCTACCAGCAGTGCCCAATCTCAGCATTTATCCGGTAATGACGGAGGACCAGGTGCGTCAATGGTCGCGTACCACCTATTGCGGTGCCCCTGAAGATGCCATTCAAGGTGTGTTCACAGCATATTCTGGTTTACCTCTTGACTCGCAAAGCCCTTTGCGCCTCTACCTGGGTACACTCGATGGCGAGCCTGTTGCTACGGCTGCCCTTTTTTTCGCCGCAGGGGTCGCGTATATCGGGCGCATCGTCACTGTACACGCGTGCCGTCGAC
>DASZXF010000847.1:0-4882 GCA_035546055.1 Ktedonobacteraceae bacterium | reverse complement strand
CCTGACCGTCTCCTGGCAAACCTGACCGTCTCCTGGCAAACCTGGTCGTCTCCTGGCAAATCTGGCCGTCTCCTGGCAAATCTGGCCGTCTCCTGGCAAATCTGGCCGTCGCCCTCTCTATTCTTGATAGCCTCCTGCGGCGTTCGACAAGCGTTTCCCAACAGTCGCGAATTCGGGATAATTCGCGGTTCCCAGGCCTATTCTTGATTGGCCATGCGTTCCTGGTCTGCGGCCACCGGTTGAGACGTAGCTGTGCTCTCAGGCGGCTCGTCGACCGCTTCGGCAGGGGAAGACGCCTCGGCGTGAGGAGGCGCGCTGATTGTTGGCGCTGTCACGGACGAGGGGGAAGTGGATGCAAAGGCCAGGCTTGCCTTGACCTGGGGAGCCAGGCGCGCTCTCCAGGGCTGCTTGCGCAGGAGCCAGATCAGGATACCGGCGGGAATGATATAGACGCTATACGCGAGCAGCCAGATCAGGATGGCGACGAAGGCCTGACCGACGGTGACCACGGAGGACCAGGCGCCCTGCCAGATAGGCATGACGCTCCAGGGACTCGACGGCGGAGGCGCGGAGCCTACGGGCTGGACGGTGATGGTCACCGTGTAAAAGGTCGTCTGCCCTTTGAGCGCGTTGAGATGCGCCTCGATCTGATCGATCTGCCCCTCAACCTGGGTCAACTGCTGCTCGACGTTCAGAGCGTCGGTCACGTTCTGAGCCTGGCTCATGAAGGTCAGTAAACGCTGCTGTTCGGCGCGTAGATTGGTCAGGGTGGACTGGGTATCGACGTAATCGTTGGTGACATCCTGCACCGTCTCCCTCAGACTGTTCAGGGTATGCCCTTTCTGGCCCGCGTAATCGCGCAGATATGCCTGCACCTGGGCGTAGTGCGCGACATCGACCAGGAAGGTCAGCGTGACCGCGTAGCCATGGCCGGTGTTTTCATAATCGCTGCCATCGGAGGTCGATTGCGGATCATTGAAGGCAATCCACTGCTGAAGCTCACTGGCGGATTGCCTGGGATTCTGTACCTCCATTGTCACCTGCAAAGCCTTCACCAGATATTGCGGTCCATAATGACCCGTGGTGCCCTTCTGGCCGCCCGTCGAGGCGGGCTGAGATACGGTTGAGTGGTCCTGCGCACCACCGCTGGACACTCCACCGGCTGAGCTGTTCGCCACTCCCATACTCGGGCTATTTATAGAGCTGGCTGTGCCACCACAACCAAGCAATAACAGACCCAGCAAACTCAGGCCAATAAGGCCAAAAATACGCTTTTTTCGCAGTCCCGGGGAATCATGCTTTTTCAGCTTTTGCCACATAGCGATGCTCCTTCTTCTGGCACACGTCCTTCTTCTTCTATGCCAGACTCGTGAATATCTGCGCATCGTCCGTCTACACCCATGCGCAGTCTTCATGGCTATTGACGCTCCAGCTAAAGCAAAAGTTCCCGATCTGAGCCGCCAGCGGCATTTTCTCAGCAGAAATACGGTACATGCGGAAGCTTGAGAAAAAACGCCATGACTATCAAGTGCCTTTGTCGCCAGGAGGCGCAAAAAGGGAGAGCTGTCCGAGGCAATGACTATCATCGCGCAGATCGCTCTCCCCTGTGCCAGGGCGGGTGAATTTCACCCTGTTCTTTTTTATGCCAGACCGATGATCATCACCCCCTCCAGGCGCGCGATCTCGCGGGCGCCATTGAAGTCGATGCCTGCGCCCACGCGCAGTTCCCTGGCGCGCGTCACGCTGAGCAGATCCAGGCCAGCGGCTTCGAGCAGAAGCGCCTGCTGAATGTCGCGCGTGGAGATCAGCAGACGCGCCAGTTCGCTGCCCAGGGCCAGACCGGTTTCGCTCTTGAAGCGCCGCACCGCCGTCGTCACAGCAAGCAGCAGATCGCCGCCCTCCTCGGCCCGGGTGTTGCTCCAGGCGGGATCAGCCTGCGGCCAGCGCGTGAGGTGCAGCGAAACTGGCCCCTCACTGGCGGCGAAGAGGTTGCGATACACCTCCTCGGTCACATACGGCAAAAAGGGCGCGAAAAGCTTGAGCATGGTCAGCAGCGTATGATAGAGCGTGTAACGCGCCCCTTCGTGCAGCGGACCTATCTCGTTGTAGAGCCGTTCCTTGCACATCTCCAGGTAGTTATCGGCGAGATCGCGCCAGAAAAACGCCTCGATTTCGCTTTTGGCCGTGGCATACTCGCCGTCGCGCAACAGGGCAGTGGCACGCTCGATCAGATTGGCCAGGTGAGCCAGCAGCCAGTTGTCCGCAGGCGTCAGTTCGTAGCCCTGCCGCGCGGGCCGGTAGTCCTCCAGAAAGCGCTCGCTAAAACGCGCCACATTCCAGAGCTTATTGATCAGCTTGCCGCCATTTTTAATCTTCTCCTCACTAATCAGCGCATCTTTGCCAAAGCCGGTTGAAGCAGCCCAGTAGCGCACAGCGTCAGCGGAGTAGCGCTCGATCATGCTCAGAGGAGCCATGGGACCGCCGCCGCGACTTTTGCTGATCTTCTCGCCGCCCGCGCTGGCCAGACCCCAGCCGGAGATGGCCACGTTGCGCCAGGGCATTGTACCAGAATGATGCAAGGACTTCACAATGGTGTAAAAAGCCCAGGTGCGAATGATCTCGTGAGCCTGGGGACGCAGCGCGAAGGGCGCCACCTGCTCATACAGTTCGCGCTCGGCGAACCAGCGTCCCACAATCTGCGGCGACATGGACGAGGTGGCCCAGGTGTCCATCACATCCTCTTCAGGGATGAAAGCGGTGCAGCCACAGGAGCAGGCGCGCATGGGCTGTTGCGCCGTGGGATCGATGGGCAGTTCCGCTTCCTCAGCCAGCAAAGGCGCGCCGCACTGGCGGCAATACCAGAGCGGGAAAGGCACGCCAAAGTAGCGCTGACGTGAGATACACCAGTCCCAGGCGAGATTCTCCACCCATTCGCGATAGCGGGCGCCCATATGCGCGGGGTGCCAGGTAATACGCTCGCCCATTGCCAGCAACTGCGGCTTGAAATCGAGCACGCGAATAAACCACTGACGCGCCACCAGATATTCCACCGGCGTATCACAGCGCTCATGCACACGCACTGACTGCGCCACCGGCTCGCGTTTGAGCAGCAAACCCCGAGCCTCAAGCAATGCTACTATCCGCTGACGCGCGGCTCTGGTAGTCAGACCAGCCAGTTCGCCGGCCTCTGCGTTCATGCGGCCATCGCGTCCAAGCAGCATTTTGAGCGGCAGATGATGCGTATACCACCATTCCACGTCGGTCACATCGCCAAAAGTGCAGCACATCACCGCGCCTGTACCCTTCGTGGGATCGGCCTTGCGATCCGCCAGCAGCGGCACGCTGAAACCGAGCAGCGGCACCTGCACCCGCGACCCGATCAGAGCGGCGTAGCGCTCGTCAGCGGGATGCACAAAGACAGCCACACAGGCCGGCAATAACTCAGGGCGCGTCGTAGCAATCGGCAAAAGCTCGCCGCTTTCCAGGGTAAAGGCCAGAGTCACAAACTCGCTGCCGCGCTCAAGATCGTTGAGTTCAGCCTGCGCAATGGCCGTGCGGCACTCCGGGCACCAGATGGTCGGCGCCTCGCGCTGGTAGGCCAGCCCCTTTTTATACAGATCGAGGAACGACCACTGCGAGATCTTGCGCGCCTGCTCATCAATTGTGCGATAGCTATAGCGCCAGTCAATCGACAGACCCAGACGTTGCCATAGTTCCTGGTAGTCGTGTTCAGCCTGCTCGCTCACCGCCAGACAGCGTTCGATAAAGGCCGCGCGTCCCACCTGAGCAGCGCTGATCCCCTCGCGCTTCTCCACCAGGCGCTCGGTCGGTAGACCATTATCATCGTAGCCCATGGGGTAAAAGACATTGTAGCCCTGCATACGCCAGAAGCGGGCCAGAAAATCGGCGTGACTGTACGAATAGGTGTGCCCCAGGTGCAGGTGGCCTGACACCGTAGCCGGAGGCGTATCTATCGCATAGACAGGCCGTTGATCGTCGCGCTGGAAGTGGTAAATGCCCGCGCTCTGCCAGAAAGTCCGCAAAGCCGGCTCCGTGATACCCGGCTCATAGCGTTTGGATAGACTCACGTCCATCCCTCCTTTCACGCGCCTGACCTCTGTATGAGATGGTCCCGGCGCTGCTGGCGCGGAAGAACGACCCGCAAAGCTTCCGCGCAGCCAATAAAAAAAACCCTTCATCCCCACATGAGGACGAAAGGGTCGAACATTTCGCGGTACCACCTCAATTCACCAGCGCATTACTGCCCTGGCACACTCGTTACCTCGACGGCTCGCCAAACCGCGCCCTTTTTCCAGGCGCATCCTGCCGAGTTTATCAAGGCCTCGCTATAACGGGCTAACCCGTACACGATCTACTCACCACGCTCACGCGCGGCTTTCTTCTGTAATGTCTCCGGGCGACCTTCGACGCTGACCACTGCGAAAGGCTTCCAGCCGCTGGCCTCTCTTCTCTATCAGTCAATCAGAGATCTACTCTTCCCGGCTCCTCACATCATATGCAATTGTTCAAAGCAAGTATACCCGACAGCGATTTTGCCTGTCAATAGACGCATCTCCCCGCCAGCATCTTCGCCAGATAGCCACTTGACGGATCGCAAGAGGAATTGGTATGATAGGGAAGGATCTGGGCTACCACGTCATTTAGTGATACGCGCCCATAGCTCAGAGGATAGAGCGTCCGCCTTCTAAGCGGTAGGCCGCAGGTTCGAATCCTGCTGGGCGCGCCAAAAAGGCCAGAGATCGCATGGTTATCCATACGATCTCTGGCCTTTTTCTTTATGCGATTACGAAGCGCTCTTGATAAACTCAAGCATGCCGTTGTACAGACCAACGGCGTAGGGGGCACCAAAGCCGGTGGCGTA
>DASZXF010000846.1:0-3125 GCA_035546055.1 Ktedonobacteraceae bacterium | reverse complement strand
GTGCGCGCGTTATAGCGTCCCAGAATAGCGCGAATCTGCTGGATCTCCTGGGGGGCGCAGGCGCGCAGAGAAGCGCCACAGGCGCGGACAAACAGAATGTGATGGCCCTCGCGTGCCTCGAAGCGGAAGATATCGATGCCGGTATCATCGGTGGCATCCTGAAAGCTGGACATAAAGCGCTGAAAAAAGTTTTTCTGCTGTTCCAGCTCCTGAATTTTCTCCAGCGCCTCCTGGCTTGTCATCAGGCGCACCGTATTGGCATCGTAGCCAGCCTCTTTAAAGGCCTGTAACGCCTGTGTCGCCTGACTCAAGTCATCGATAACGCTAACCACGTAGTTCACGGGATAGATAGAGCCGGTGACAGTTTGCGGAAATTTGGGACTATAGGCCTGTGTCATAGGTTAGAGCACCTCTCTATGATTCAAAAACACAGCAGATGAGGAAGCACAGCCTCATAGACATCTCTCCTCAGACTTTGTATCGGCAGAATCCAGATATTTCTAGAGGGGTGACGAAAACTGACTCGCGCTGCATATATCCTCGTAGAGTTGCCGTTTTGGCGTTTATTCATTATATTCGAGATTGCGAATCTCTCTCCTGGAGAGAGCGACATCGCACCAGGAGGCTCCTGCACGTCCCAAAAACGCGTTTCGCGGGGACTAGTCATACAGAGCTGAATAAGGTAAAATGTCATATGCAGCATTAGAACGTCAGAAACCAGGGAAATAAAGGGGATATTCAGGATGAGACAGGTTGACGGCTCAGACCTGCTGGGTCAAAACGATCCACGGAGCGCGGAGATAGGTATTCTTCATGTCGAGCCAGAGGATAGCCGGCAGGAGATTCTTACCGCGATCAATGCTCAGGAGTTGCTGGGAAGGAAGCAGATCGCGATTGTCCTGCCGGAGCAGGGCAAGGCATTTCGCCAGCCGGTGGAGTTTGATGGTTTGAAGAACATGCGCCGGGGGCTGAAAGCGCAGCTCATTTTTATCGCGCCCTCTGGTCCTGGTCCAGCCGAATTTGCCCGTCAGCGGCGTTTTGTGGTCTACTCGTCGCTGGATACGTTCAAAACTGCTCTGCTCAGTGAGCGCGGCCTGAATCCGCGTGCCAGAACCTCTCCTGGCAGTGACAAAAAACAGGGATTGTGGGGGCGTGGTCGTGGCAACAAGGAGCGCGGTCAGAATCCGCCGCCGGCGCCACACGTGGCTGTGGGTGTACCCATCCCGGCGGCGATTCCGCCGACGCCACCGACGCCACGCACTTCATCTGGTGCGCCGGAGCCGCCAGTCACGCCGCCGACACCGCGTCTGGCTTCCGGCCCTGCGGGTCAGCCAGCTATGCCGCCGGGGCCGCAGCGCAGCGCGCAGCCAGTGCCCTCGCCCATGTCGCCCATGCCGATTGAGGAGATGGATACTCGTACCCTGGAGATCGATAACTCGGGCGCGCCTGTCGCGTCAACCATAGATGAAGATGATGATATGGCCTTGCCGCCAGTCACGCCGCGCCAGCCGGGCGGGAATGCGCCCGATGTTCAGGGCGGCGGCGCTGCCGGTGGACCGCGCACGCCCGATTCCCGGCGTGGTCCCACGGCGCTGCTGATCGGCCAGCAGGCCAATACGCCGCGTCCCGGCGGGAGCGGCAAACTGCCCGCCGCCAGCGCCCAGGGCTCGCAGACTCGCAGTGGTACCGGCAAACAGCCCGCCGTGGCGGGACGCGGCGGAGCACCGCAGGGTCAGGGTCGCAGCACCCGGCAACTGGCCGGTGGCCAGAAAACGCCGGGCGGAGCCAGGGCAGCTAAACAACCTGAAGGCAAGAATGGCGACACAGGCAAAACCCTGGCGATTGCTCCAGCCGCCCTGGCAGCAGGGGCAGCGGGAGCCGCACTCGCAGGCGCGGGCGCTCAGAATCCGCCGCCTCCGCCTGCCGCCGCTGGCACACCTGCCGGGCCAGGTCAGGCGCAACGCCAGAGCGGCCTTACGCCTCTGCCCCCGCCTGTCTCGCGCCGCCGACGCTCACGCGGACGCAAACGCTTGCTGCTGTTCGCCCTCCTGCTGGCTCTGACAATCGTTCTGGTGGGCTGGCTTGTTGTGGGCGCGGGCGGCATTAGCGGTCTTGCCTCCCTGGGCCACCTGACCGCGACCGTCACCATCACGCCCCAGAGCCAGGTTGTGCAAAACAGCTACCTGCTCACCGGCATAGCCAGCGGCACTCCCGACGCCAACCAGCGCCAGGTAGCCGCCCGCGTCATCACAGCCAAATCGGACACCAAACAGGGAACAGCCGGCGCATCGGGATCAATTGCAGCGAAGCAGGCGCAGGGAGTTCTGAGGTTTATCAATAACAATGCAGGCTCGATAACTTTGGCCAGCACAGTCATTTATGGTAATGATGGTGTTGCTATTACATTTAATGGGCCAATTACGGTACCTGCTAATCCGCCTTTTATTGATGTGAATGCTTATGCTGTTAATCCTGGTTCTGCTGGTAATATTAAAGCGCTTGACATTAATAAAGGGTGTTGTTATAGCGGAATTACTGTAAGAAATTCCTCCTCATTTTCTGGTGGCCAGGATGCGCAGCCTAACAACGTGATTACGCAGAACGATATCACCAAGGCCGTTAAATCGGTAGCGGATCAATTACAAGCGAGTACGCAGGCGGCGATGAATCAGCAGGTCAAGAGCAATGAGCGTGTGATTGATGGTTCGCTGAAATGTACGCCGACGACGACGAAGGATCATAACGCGGGCGATGTGGCAAAAAGTGTTACGGTCAAAGTTTTTGTTACGTGTACTGAGGTGGTCTTTGACTTCGCGGCGGCGCAGCAGATTGCCAGTCGTTTGCTCTCCAATAGCGTCACGCTGACGGGATATAAGCTGGCGGGGACGGTGATTACGACTTTGAAAAACTCCAGCGTGGTCAGCGCGCAGCATCAGGCGAGCATTACCTTGCAGGCGGCTGGTCGATGGGTCTATCAATTCTCTGATCAGGAGTTGCAGCAGATCAAGACGGGGCTGGTCAATCTCTCGAAGGATAAGGCTTTGACCCAGTTGAAGCAGTATGCGGGCCTGGCTTCGGCCAATATTAGTCTATCGAGCGGCTCGACGATGCCTGCGAATGCCAGC
>DASZXF010000845.1:0-1801 GCA_035546055.1 Ktedonobacteraceae bacterium | reverse complement strand
GGTTTCCTAGTATCCAGTCGAGAAACTAATTCATGAATTCTTCTGGATTACTCATGATATGCCATAAAAAGGAAATCGTCAAATCGACTATCCCCCGGTCCTGGTTATTTCTACTGAAACGTCCTGACCTTCTCCTGAGAGAGAACCACGCCCAGCCCAGGAAGCTGTGTTCAGGGCGAGAAAACGACCTTTGAGCTGGGCGTAGGAGCGGTGGCGGCGGCGGTGACGAATAAGATGGAAAGCTGATGAGGCAGGGGACAAAGCATGATATGATAAGGTCATCACATTGCGAGGTGAAAAGATTCATGTCAAACTGGTCCGAAGGTGATCTCCAATTCGAGGATGTTCGTATTCATTATTACCGCACAGGCGCGGGCGAGAAGCCGCCGCTGGTGTTGTTACACGGCTTCAGCGATAACGGCCTGGGCTGGAGCGAAGTCGCGCAGGCATGGGAAGACGACTTTGATATCATTCTGCCCGATGCGCGCGGACATGGCCTCTCCAGCGGCTCGGCGAGCGAAAACTATCAGCAGCGGGCTATGGCGGAGGATGCGGCGGCGCTCATCCGGGCTCTGGATCTGGGACCAGTGCGCCTGGGCGGACATTCGATGGGAGGCGGCGTGGCGGCAGTGGTGGCCAGCGAGTGGCCGGAACTGGTACAGGCGCTCATGCTGGAAGACGCGGCGCTGTTTCTGCCGCGCGAGCGGCCAGCACCTTCCGAGGAGGAGACGCGGCAGCGCTACGGCTGGCTCTTTGAAGCGCGAAATCAATCTCTGGAGGAACGCAAAGCCGCCTGCCAGAAGAATACCGGCTGGTCGGAGGTCACCGCAGAGCAGTGGGCCATCTCGAAAGGGCAGCTCAACACGGCCATACTGTCCACTGGCTCGGCGCCGGTTGTCGGTGTGCGCCCGCCCCTGGAGGTTCTGAGCGCCGTTCGCTGTCCCCTGCTCCTGGTGACGGGCGATCCTGCGCGTGGCGCCTTGATCACGCCGGAACGCGTAGCCGAGATCCTGGCAATTCAGCCCCTTGCTCGCGAACTGCATCTTCCCGATACAGGACACTGTATCCGCTATGACCAGCCACAGGTGTATGCGGAGAGGGTAGGGGCATGGCTACACAATGGCGCTGACGCGTGAAGTGCTGTTGATCTCCCCTCTTCTTCCTGGTTAATCGGCCTGACCGGTCTGCTGCTCTGAGAGACTTTTCACCAGGAAGACCGGGTGTTTTGTGGCCTCACGCTCAAATTCAGCCAGCGAGGAGTCCGAGGTGACATCAAAGTAAGCCAGAACAAAAGAGCGATATCCAGACAGGCTTCTTTTGAGGACAGGAGCTGCTTCCTGAGCACTCACCTCACGGGCAGAGATGCGTTCGGTATGGCGACCGCGTGTCAGCGTGGCCTCGCCTGCCGCACGCAGATTGCGCACCCAGTTCACGACGCCGTAGGGCGCGGTCAACCAGCGCTGACCATCGTATTCAACCAGCGCTACCGGGACAGTATGAGGTTGTCCGCTTTTGCGCCCGCGTACAGTGAGCAAGACCATATTGCCCATCTTCGCACCGGTCCGCAACAGAAATGTGTTGATGACGTGCCCCACCCGGAAGAAAGGTGTGAGGCGAAATGTTTTTGCCATGAGAACTGCTCTCTTTCTTATGGTTGTCTGCTTGCGACTCGTCGCTCAGTTGCGGGAGAACTGCCAGCAGAACGGGTATCTATGCCAGGGTTTGCAGCCAGGTCGCAATCGCAGTACCGATTTCAGCAGGCGAATCCTCTTGCAGGTAGTGGCTGCCTTTGACAGTCACT
>DASZXF010000844.1:0-3951 GCA_035546055.1 Ktedonobacteraceae bacterium | reverse complement strand
GTTTCTCACAAGTCAAGCAAAGGCCATCACCAGCGAGGGTGCAGGGAGCGCAGCGTCCCTGCCGGGTGCGGGTGTCCCGCATCTTTCTCTCCTCTTGCTTCTCGCCGCCGTCGGTGGCAAACGACTTTTGAGAAACCCTGGGCCTGTGGGCGGGCGCATTGAACTGATCGACCATCTGTACTATAATAAGGCTCTTGGAAGGCTAACGGAAGCTTGATGGAGATAGAGGGGCCGTATGCCCAGATTAGAAGGCTCTGTAGAGAGCATTGTATTTCGCAACGAAGATAGCCATTATACCGTAGCTCGCTTTCGTCCGAACGATAGCGGGCGGTTGCTGCGCGACGATTTGACGACGATTGTCGGCGCGTTGCCCGGTGTGCAGGTGGGCGAGTTGCTCTCAATCGAAGGCGAATGGGAAACCGACCCGCGCTATGGCCGCCAGTTGCACGTGACCAGCTTTGTGCAGCGTCTGCCAGCTTCGCCAGAAGGCATTGTGCGCTACCTCAGTTCCGGTCTGATCAAAGGCGTGGGGCCGAAGAAGGCGCAGAAAATCGTCGATCATTTCGGCGAACAAACCCTGGCTATTCTGGAGCAGCAACCAGAGCGTCTCAGTGAAGTGAAAGGCATCAGCGCGAAAGACCGCGAACAGATCATCACCGCCTGGACCGCGCAGGAAGAGATTAAAGAGCTGCATCTTTTTCTGCAATCGCACGATGTCTCGCTCAACCTGGCCACGCGCATTTATAAGCAGTATGGTCAGGCCTCCATCGGCGTGGTGCGCGAAAATCCCTATCAACTGGCCGATGAGGTCTATGGCGTGGGCTTTCGCACCGCTGACGAGATCGCCGTCAAGCTGGGACTGCCCCTGGATAGTCAGCCGCGCCTGGCCGCTGGCTTAAAGTATGCGCTGGCCCAGGCCGCGAATGAGGATGGACACTGCTTTTTGCCGGCTCGTGATCTGCTGACGCGTGCCTCCGAGATGCTGCACGCCGCGCCCGAACAACTGGCTCCAGCGCTGGCCACCCTGCGCGGCGGACGAGATATTTTTATCGAGCCGCCCTTTACTCCCGATCCCGCTCTCCATGCTCAGGTCAGTCCAGAAGCCATTCTGGAACCACGGAATGCCAGCCCGGAGGAAGAGGCCGCGCGCCAGCATGTCTACTTCGCGCCCTTCTGGCACGCGGAACAGGGATCGGTGCGCCTCTTGCGCATCCTGAATCGCACGCCCGGCCAGCTTCCGCCCGTTGCGCAGGCCACCTGGGAGGCAGTCTTTGCTTTTCTGGCCGAGAGGCGCGCCATCATCCTGACCGACAAACAGCGCGAGGCCGTACAGATGGCCTATTCGCGCAAGGTCAGCGTCCTCACCGGTGGTCCAGGTACCGGCAAATCGACCTCCCTGCGCGCTCTGCTGATGGTTCTACGCAAAAGGCGGGCCAGAGTCGCCCTGGCCGCTCCCACCGGACGCGCCGCCAAGCGACTCACCGAGGCCACCGGCGCCATGTCCATGCCCGCGAAAACTCTGCACCGTCTGCTGGAATTTGTGCCGCACGATAATTCCTATCTGCGCAACGAAGAGAATCCCCTGCCTTACGACTTTGTGATCGTCGATGAAGTCTCGATGGTCGATATTCTGCTGTTCTATCATCTGCTCAAAGCGCTGCCCCCCACGGCGCATCTGCTGCTCGTCGGCGATGCCGATCAATTGCCCTCCGTTGGTCCCGGCAACGTGCTGCGCGACCTGTTGCGCAGCGAGGCCATCCCCTGCGTGCGCCTGACCGACCTCTTCCGCCAGGCCGCCGCCAGCCAGATTATCGTCAATGCCCATCGTATCAATGCCGGCCAGATGCCCGCGCTCAAAGCTGAACCTCACAGCGACTTTTATTTTGTGGCCGAAGAAGATCCCGCGCGCGTCCAGCGGCGCCTGCTGGATTTCGTGCAAAATCGCATCCCACGCCATTACCATTTCAATCCCCTGAGCGAAATTCAGGTTCTCACTCCCATGTACAAAGGACTGGTCGGCGTCTCGCTGCTCAACGAAGAATTGCAGCAGCGCCTCAATCCCAACAGCGCAGGTATGCTTGAATGGAGCGGACATGCCTATCGCCTGGGTGATAAGGTTATGCAAATTCGCAACAACTACGATAAAGGCGTTTTCAATGGGGACGTAGGCTGGATTCGCCAGATTAACAAAGCAAACTCGACGCTCACCGTCGAATTTCAAGAAGAGGCCGGTCCTCTGTTCGTCGAATACGAATTTCACGAACTCGATGAACTGGTGCTGGCCTATGCCGTGACCATTCACAAGAGCCAGGGCAGCGAATATCCCGCCATTGTCGTGCCCCTGGTTCAGCAGCACTACATGCTTTTGCAGCGCAATCTACTCTACACCGCCATCACTCGCGCCAAACGCCTCTGCCTGATTATTGGCCAGCCCCGCGCCCTGGAAGTTGCCGTCAAGAACGACCGCGTAGCCCTGCGCAATACCGCCCTGGCCGAACGCCTGCAAGCCATGCTCTCTCTCCACAAACTTCCCACCGGGGAATAAAATCTTATTAGCTAACATTTCATAAGATGGTAAGAAAAATAAGGAAACGAAGGCCAGACAGAAAAGCAGGTAGATGGCCGGAGCTTGACCATGATCTGTCTCGCGGCTCTTGCCCGTTTGCCTGCCTGTCCGGTCTTTTCCTCCTGTTTTAGCTTCCGCACATTTTGACGTACAGAGGAGTCTGGTAGTATGAGCGATTTCAATCAACAGATTATTAATGAATTTCGGGCAAATAATGGGAAAGTGGGTGGACCTTTCGCGGGCGGTTCTCTGCTGTTGTTGACCACGACTGGAGCAAAGAGTGGTCAGCCGCGCACTTCGCCGCTGGCCTACACGAGCGACGGCGAAAACCTGGTTATTATTGCCTCCAAAGCTGGCGCGCCTACCAATCCCGATTGGTATTACAACCTGCTGGCGCATCCTGAAGTGACGGTGGAAGTTGGCAACGAGCGCTATCAGGCGCGGGCCTCAGTTGTAGCTGAGCAGGAGAAGCGCGACCGTCTTTACGCGAAAATGGTCGAGCGCATGCCCGGCTTCGCCGATTACGAGAAAAAGACCACGCGCAAGATCCCTGTAGTCGTCCTGGAGCGCCTCGCTTAGGTTCAGTATCCTCTTTCAGATCTCCGGGCGGACTGTCTGCCGCTTCAGCCAGACCGTTCGCCCTCTGCAATGGTCCAGAGGAACGCCAGAGCGTGCGCTAAGGCGTTCCCGCGCTGGATGGCGTGGTAGCGGACGTGGGTTGCGCGGGGGGCTGCGTCGGGGCGGGCGGCTGCGTGGGCGTCGCGCCTGTCGCGGGTGTGGTCGCACAAAAAACAAAACCGTTGGCGAGCAGTCAAAGCATGGAACTCGCCAACGGGATCAAACATGAAACACCAGGCGTACCATACGTCTCTTTTAGTGCGTGCTGATGCGGAACCATACGCGTTTGCCTGTGCGCCATTCGTCGCCGTGTCGCACCTCCACGCGCTCCTCGCCTCGCACAACTTTTCGACCATTGCGCGCAATGGCTCCCTGCTCAAAAAGGCGGCGGATGGCGCTATTGCTTTTCTTTGTGCCAAAGAACTGCTTGACGACCTCGAAAGCGCTCATCTCTCCTTCCATGAGCACGATTTCAGGGATATCTTGCGGCACCGTACGCGCCGAAAAGGTGTCCAGAAACCATGCCTGCTCTTCATCGGCGCAGGTCGAACCGTGATAACGTCTGACCAGCTCATGAGCCAGGAAGAGTTTTGCTCGCATCGGATCATCTGGCAGCCAGGCCCGCGCGGCGGCGATGTCACGCAGAGGAACATCCGTGTAGACCTCCAGGTAGGTGAGAATCAGATCGTCAGGCAGCTTCATGGCGCGTCCGAACTTCTCACGCGGCGAATGGCCGAGGCCGATGTAATTGCCCAGACTTTTGCTCT
>DASZXF010000843.1:0-6489 GCA_035546055.1 Ktedonobacteraceae bacterium | reverse complement strand
CCCGGCCCAACCTGCCACCTCCTCCACAAGCACCAGGGCGAGTCGCGCAGCGACGAGGAGTCCACCACGGCTTTCCCTTGGGGGCGGAGAAACACGCCTTGCGGCGAAAAAAGTGTGAACACTTTCACATTTTTGTGGTAGGGATGCATGGTATGATAGATGGCAAAAACAGCACGCGGGCGCGGTTTTTCGTGGGGAAAGACGCCGCAGGCCACTTTCTAACGTCAGCAATCAATGATATGATATGGATAGATTTACTCATAGAACCGGACATGAACGGGACATATTCTCGGCTCAGGGAGTGACGATGATCTCTTCTTCTCCGCTTTTCTGTACGCATTGCGGCGCGGCCAATCTATCCAATGTGACATTCTGCTATGCCTGCGGTCAGCCTATTCAAACGCCCGCGCAGACCTCCGGCGGAACTCCTGGCGAAACTCCTGGCAGGGGACCGTTGCCGGCTGGCGCGCGCTTGAGGCAGCGCTATCGGATTACGCGGCAAATTGGCTCCGGCGGCTTTGGCGCGGTCTATCAGGCGGAAGACGAGGATCTGGGCCGGCGCGCGGTGGCGGTGAAGGAGATGAGTCAGTATAACCTGGCGCCCCAGGAGGCGCTTGAGTCGGCGCGGGCCTTTAAACAGGAGGCGCTGCTGCTGGCGGATTTGATGCATGAACATCTGCCGCGTATTTATGACCATTTCACGGAGCAGGGCCGCTGGTATCTGGTGATGGACTATATTCGCGGGGAAACGCTGGAGGACTACCTGGCGCACGCCTCCCTGGGCCGGCTGCCGCTGGATGAGGCGCTGGACATCGCGCTCCAGCTTGGGGCGGTGCTGAACTATCTGCACACTCGCCAGCCGCCGATTATTTTCCGCGATCTTAAACCCTCGAACGTGATTCTCACCCCCGAAAAACGAGTCTTTTTGATCGATTTTGGCATCGCGCGCCACTTCAAACCGGGGCAGGTCAAGGATACGATGGCCTTTGGCTCGCCAGGCTACGCTCCACCGGAACAGTATGGCAAGACGCAGACGACGCCGCGCGCGGATATCTATAGCCTGGGAGCGATGCTGCATCAGATGCTCACTGGCTGCGATCCGTCGCTCTCGCCTTTTCGCTTCCCTCCGCTCCAGATCAATGCTCCGGCCCTGCAACAATTGCTGATGCGTATGCTTGAGCTGGATGAGAACCGGCGACCGGCGACGATGGCGAGCGTGACGCAGGAACTCCAGCAGATCCGGGAGCAGCCGCAGCGCAGAACAGAGCAGCCTTTCACGCCCGCGCGTTCGGTTTCGCAGCCGGACATCTCCAAACCGCTTTATGGTCCAACCATCCTGATTTACGCGGGCCATGCCAGCCGGGTACATGCGGTGGCCTGGTCGTCGAACAGTTCGTATCTCGCCTCGGCCAGCGATGAGATTATTCGCGTCTGGGAAGCGCTGTCGGGCCAGGAGATCTGCACCTATCAGCAGCATTTCGCGCGCATTGTGGCCATGGCCTGGGCCGGCAGCAGTATGCAGATCGCTTCCTTGAGCCAGGATAACAGTCTGCACATCTGGGATGCCAACACGGGCAACACGGTGGATAGCAGTCTGGGCAGCCTGATTCCTCAAATCGGTCGCCAGCGTCTGCTGGCCTGGTCGCCCGATGGTCGCCGGCTGGCCCTGGCGGGGAATAGTCGCAGTGTGGAAATCCTCGATGTGACCGAACGCCGCCACACCCGGAGCTTGCAGGGCAACAGCTTTGTCGGTTGCAGCGGCCTCTCCTGGGCGCCGGATGGGCAATTTCTCGCGGCCATCGGCGAAAACGCGGTCTACATCTGGGATGTCCATACCGGCAAACTCCAGCGCACCTATGTCCATTCCGCCAATGTCAGCGCCATGGCCTGGGCGCCGGATGGCTTTTATATCGCCTCCTGCGGCTCCGGCAGAATCCTCCAGATCTGGATAGCGCGCACCGGCGAACTGCGTTCCATGAAGTCCGGGACAAGCCTGGAGTACGTCAATACCCTGGCCTGGTCGCCGCGCAGCCGCTTCATCGTTACGGGCAGCATCAAGGGGGATCTATTGATCTGGACTATTCCGGGTGACGAGCCTGCCGAAACGTATACCGGCCACGTGGGCGCTGTGCTGTCCGTGGCCTGGTCGCCTGATGGCCGCTACCTGGCTTCCGGGGGAGCCGATGAGACAGTACGGATCTGGCAGGCGCCTGCTGGCGGAAGCGCGGTCTGAAATGATATAACGAGTGTAATATGTCGAAAACAGCATTGGGAGTCGGAATGACAGCCTCGACCGTCTTTTGCGCAAATTGCGGTGCAAGCAATCCCGCGCACGCAAAATTCTGCTTTTCCTGTGGCCAGGCCATGGGCGCGGGAAATGCGGCTGGTGCCTCGCTGTCTATGGTACTTGCTCCGCAGCCTCCAGAGCAGGGCCACCTGTCGGCGGGCAAGCTTGTGCGCCAGCGCTACAAGGTGCTGGCGCAGATTGGCCAGGGCGGCTTTGGCGCGGTCTACAAAGCGGAAGATGGCGAACTGGGACAACGCCTGGTGGCGATCAAGGAGATGAATCAGGCCAATCTCAGTCCCCAGGCTCGACTCGACGGGCAGGAGGCCTTTAAACACGAGGCGCTGATGCTGGCCAGGCTGCGCCATGAGCACCTGCCACGCATCTACGAGCATTTCTCGGAAAACCAGCGCTGGTACCTGGTGATGGACTACATCGAGGGCGAGACGCTGGAGGAGCGGCTTGACAGGTCGCGCGATGGCAGTCTGCCCCAGGTGATGGCCCTGAAAATTGCCCTGCAGCTCTGCGCGGTTCTCGACTATCTCCACTCCCGCCAGCCGCCGATTATTTTCCGCGACCTCAAGCCGGCCAATATCATTCTGACCCCCGAAGGCAATCTCTTCCTGATCGATTTTGGCATCGCGCGCCACTTCAAGCCGGGCCAGGCGAAGGATACCGTGGCCTTTGGCTCGCCGGGCTACGCGGCGCCGGAGCAGTATGGCAAAGCGCAGACGACCCCGCGCGCGGATATCTATAGCCTGGGGGCGATCCTGCACCAGATGCTCAGCGGGGACGATCCGTCGCTCTCGCCTTTCCGCTTCGCGCCTTTGCCGCGACACGATCCCGCGCTACAACAATTGATCGCGCAAATGCTGGAGATGGACGAGAGCAAGCGCCCGGCCAGCATCAGCGAGATTCAGCGGGCGCTCAAACATCTCAGAAATAATCCATCATCCCTGGCCGGCGTGGGCAACGCGCCTCCAAAGCCGGGAGCCGCCCCGGCTGCCCCCCTGCCGGCCTCGCTCGCCTTCAAGCTGGTACATGAGCATCATTACGGCGTGGTGCGCGCCGTGGCCTGGTCGCCGGATAGCGCCTACGCGGCTTCGGCCACCGATGCCATTGTGCGCGTCTGGCACGCCAGCAAGGGATACAATCTCTGCTCGTATCGCGAACACCTGGGCCTGATCAAGCACATGGCCTGGTCGCCGCTGGACCCTCGCATCGCCTCGGTCAGCGAGGAGAACAAGATCCGCATCTGGGACGGCAATACCGGCAAGACCATTCATATCTACCCGGGCGATCCCCACGGCACCAGCTTTAACCCCAACCTGGTGCAATGGCTGTCCTGGTCATCCGGTGGGCGCTACCTGGCGACGGGGGGCAGCAAATCAACCATCATCTGGGATACCGACGAGGGCAACCCCATTGTCCAGTTGCGCAACAAGTACGCCCTGGGCTGCCGAAGCCTCTGCTGGTCGCCGGACGGCAAGAGTCTGGCCGTGGCGCAGGGGAAAAGCGCGACCGTCTACCGCCTGGAGGAGCATGGTCAGACGCTTCACTATCGCTACAACGCCAGAGTCAACGCCGTGGCCTGGTCGCCCAACGGCACCTACCTGGCGACGGGGGGAGAGGATCGCCTGATCCACATCTGGAACGTCATCGACAACCGCCTGCTCGGTATCTACCGGGGCCATAACGGACCCGTGAACGCCCTGGCCTGGTCGCCCGATAACATGCGCATCGTCTCAGGCGGCATGGCGCCCGGCGTACATGTCTGGGATGTCTTCACTGGCAAGGACATCGCGACCTATCACGCTCATGTCGGCCACATTCTCTCCGTGGCCTGGTCGCCCGATGGCCGCTCCATCCTCTCCGGCGGCTCCGATTGCCGCGTCTACGTCTGGCACGCCCCCTGACTCTTAGAGGGCAAGGTCAGAGCAGGCGCCTCTGTCGTCAGGTTGGGTATCGCTCCTGGCGTTTAGATGTGCCAGATGTGAATGGTGTGGTCGACGCTGGCCGAGACGAGCTGTTTGCCATCGGGTGACCAGCTCACCGAGGTCACATAGCCGGTATGCCCGGCGTAGGTGGCCACCGGATTCCGCGTCACCGTATCCCAGACATGGACGAGTTTATCGTTGCCACCGGTCGCGATATAGCGGCCATCGTAGGACCAGGCTGTGCAGGTCAGGGTGGCCGAGGGATTGCGATGAATAAAGTATTTCCGGCCCGTCAGCGAGTCCCAGATCTGCAGGGTTTTATCCGCGCTGACCGAGGCCAGGCGTTGCCCGTTGGGCGACCAGGCCAGGGCGTTGACCCGGCCAAAATGGCCCCGGTAGGTAAACTGGCCACGCGTGGGAAAGAGCCAGGAGGTGAGGAAACTGCCCTTTTCGCGCTGCACGCTCCAGATGTGAATCAGCTTATCCTCGCCGGCTGAGGCAATGCTGCGACCGTCCGGGGACCACGCCAGCGAGAGTACCCTGGCATTGTGCCCGCGATGGATATAGAGCATTTCACCGGTAATCGTATCCCAGACCTGCACCGCCTTATCTTCACACGAAGAGGCGATGCGCTTGCCATCCGGCGACCACGCCAGCGCCAGCACCGGCTGGGAGTGTCCGCGATAAGTCAGCGCCAGGTTGGCTGTCAGCGGGTCCCAGATCTGAATGGTGCCATCATTGCCGGCTGACGCGACCAGGTTGCCATCCGGCGACCAGGCAGCCGTCAGCACGCGATCCCAGTGCCCCTGATAGGTCAGCAGATTATCGCCGTCGTGCGCGTCCCAGATGCGCACCGTCTTATCATAGCTGGCCGAGAGAATACGCGTGCCGCGCGCCGACCAGGCCACGGTGGTCACGCGACTGGTGTGTTTGCTGCCAATGAAGGTCGTATTGCTCAACGGCTGTGGCAGAGCCATCGGCTGCGCCTGCGTCGTTCCGCGCTTCGGCGGCTGATGCGGCGTCAGATGATAACCACCGGAGATCTGGCTGATGGCCTGGTAGCGCGAAGTTGACATCGAAGCCTTGAAGGCCGCGATATTCTCCAGCACCTGGCGCACCTGGGTCGCGCTCTGCGGACGCTTGTTGACATCGATATCGACCATATACGCGATCAACTGCTCCAGTTCGCGATGGGCGGGATGAGCAGGCAGGCTGAGAGGCGCGAAATTAAAGGGAGAATCCGCTGGATTAATCCCCGTCAGCAACTCATGCATCGTCGCGCCCAGGCTGTAAATATCCGAACGCGGCGTGGTCTGTGACTTGCCATATTGCTCCGGCGCCGCGTAACCGGAGGAACCCAGCGCGGCGGTATCCCGGCTCTGACCGGGCTTGAAGATGCGCGCGATGCCAAAATCGATCAGATAAATATGTCCCTGCGGATTGAGCATAATGTTCGCGGGCTTCAAATCGCGGAAAATCACCGGGGGCTTCAGACCGTGTAAATATTCCAGCACCGTACAGACCTGAATCGCCACCGAGAGCACTTTATCCACCGATAGCTTGCCGCCCACCACCTTCAGCATATAGTCTTCCAGCGCCTCGCCTTCGATATAATCCATCACCAGGTACCAGCGCCCGGCCTCGGTAAACTGATCATGAATACGCGGCAGATGGGGATGTTTCAGATTGGCCAGCAGGAGCGCCTCGTGCCGGAAGGTATTGGTGGCCTCCACCAGTTCTTGAGGATTCAGGTTCTCCTGACTCATCTCCTTGATCGCCACCATACGATTGCCAAAAAGCAGATCAGCCGCCTTGTAGACGGCTCCGAAGCCACCGCGTCCAATCTTCATCAGCACGCGGTAGCGTTGTTTTAAGATATGATTGGGGGCCAGGGGTTCCACGCGGCGCAACATACTGGTCTGGCTGCGCGGGTGAAGAATCTGCCCGCAGTTAAAGCAGAAGGCAGCTTGTGTCCGATTTTCGCTGCCGCAGGCGTCACAATACAGGGGGGCGAGTGCCATTGTTCATCCTATACTTCAACTAGCTGGCTCGCGTCTCCCCGCGCTCCTCCGCCGCTCCCAGGCAAACAGCTCACAGGCTGCGTTCGCCCAACCGGGCCAGTTCCAGGGTTTCCTAGTATCCAGTCGAGAAACTAATTCATGAATTCTTCTGGATTACTCATGATATGCCATAAAAAGGAAATCGTCAAATCGACTATCCCCCGGTCCTGGTTATTTCTACTGAAACGTCCTGACCTTCTCCTGAGAG
>DASZXF010000842.1:0-3360 GCA_035546055.1 Ktedonobacteraceae bacterium | reverse complement strand
CCCGACGGCATCCAGGAGCAATCAACCTCAGCCACAGATCGAGACACCGCGCCAGGCTCCGCGCGCGTCCAATCCGCCGCGCGCCAGTGCGGGCGCGCCTGACACGGCACCAGTGACGCACACGCAGATGGCGGCTCCCAGACAGGAAACCCGGCCCACGCCACGAGCTACGCGCGGCGCTCCCACAGCGCCCCAGGCCTTCTCCGCCGCAGCAGAACCAGACACAACCGAACGTGAGCAAGAACGAGACGCTCGCCCGGATTTCGCCGGCTCTCCCAAGGCGCCACTGCCCATTCTGCCCGGCGTCGTGCGCGAGATATCCGCGCGTTCATATGCCTTTGAAGAAGAGGACGAAGAAGAATACGAATTGCCGCTGGACCACGAGGAAAATGAGCATCTCCGAGCCGCCGAGAGCAAAGTGGAGGAACTCAAGTCCATTCGCACCGGCAACGCGGCCAGTCCTGAGCGCCTTAATGTCCTCAACAATGTCCTCGATGGTCAGATCAGCGAGCAAGAACTGGAACAGCTTCTCCAAATCATCTGGAACCAGACCAGCAAGAAGAAACTGCGCAGTCGGCAAGTTGAGGAGCTGATCTCCTGGGCCAAAGAGGATTTCTTCGCCGATGAGGTAAAAGCGCTCCTGGCGCAGATTGAGGAGGAGGAAGCATAGTATGCGTGTTGTGACAGGAGCCGCCAAAGGGCGTAAGTTGAAAGGTCCAAAAACACCCGGCACCCGGCCTATCATTGATCGCGTCAAGACCGCACTCTTCGACATCCTCTCCTGGCGCATCGAGGACGCCCGCTTTCTGGATCTCTTTGCCGGCACCGGCGGCGTAGGTATCGAAGCGCTCAGCCGTGGCGCGGCCAGCGCCACCTTTATCGAGATGAGCCTGCCCATCGTCAAGCTCATCCGTGAAAACCTGGGTATCACCGGTTTGAACGAACATGCCGAAGTGCTGCACATGGATTCCTTCAAATTTCTTCAACAGCACGCGGCGAGAGAAAAAAGCGCCGCGCCAGTTCGGACATATGATATGATTTATGTAGCGCCCCCGCAGTATCAGGAAATGGCCGCGAAGGCGCTGGGTATGCTGGATAGCTCGCCCCTCCTGGCGGACAAGGGGCTGGTCATCGTACAGGTTCATCCCAAAGAAAGACCAGGAGTAGTCGCGGTCCCCCTGCAACGACTGGAGCAGACCGACGAGCGGCGCTATGGCAGTACCCTCTTACTGTTCTATAAAGTACGCCAAGAAACGCTAGAAGAAGAGATTTCCGATGCCAATACATCTCCAGACGCCTGATCGCATGGTGATCTATGTCAGCGATATGCAGCGCTCCACCGCTTTCTATCGCGATACCCTGGGTTTGCCACTCAAGTTCACGACTCCCGGCTGGACCGAATTCAGCAACGGCGGCACAACCCTTGCTTTGCACAAACACCTGGGCGGCGAGGCCGGGCAGGGCGAACCCTCCGCCGGCCAGGCTACCCTCGTCTTCGCCCTTGATGATCTCCAGGGCGCCTACGACACCCTGAAAGCCGAGGGTGCGCACTTTTCCATGGCTCCTCAGACCCAGCCTTCGGGACTGACCTTCGCCATTCTGCACGATCCCGATGGCTTTAGTATTACGCTGCAACAAAAGCAGGCTCACCCGCAGCACTGAGCGAGGATGGCAAACATGATGATGGGAAAAGCCGGTCCAGGAGGCGGACGCTTCGCCTTTATGGACGCCAGCGATACCGCTCGTCGCCTGGGCATTGATCGCCTGACCCTGGAGCAGTGGACCCGCGAAGGACGCATCAGAGCGCATCGCGGCGTGGGCAAAGACGTTTTTTATCGCTCCGGCGACGTTGAAACCCTCTACAAAGAACTGCACCCGGAAGCGGAACTGGCCGCAGCTCTGGAGGCAGATGAACGTGAGAGTGCCGGCGAACAGCCAGCCACAGCCACGCCAGCGCGCAAAAAGCAAGAACCACCCATGCGCGTCTACCTCCGTCTGCAAGCTGACGCCAAGTGGTACGACATCTCGGAAGAGGATATCCGCATCTGGTTCCAGCAACTCTCCCCCGATGGCTACGAACGCAATAAACGCAACGCCGAGCATACCGTCAAGAAACTGCAATACCTGATCAGCCTGCTCGACGAAGGACTAAAACGGCAAGCATAAGCAGCAGCACAATTCAACCAGCAATGGCCCTTTCATTCTTATGCGAAAAGCCGCTCCTGCAGGCGCTCCTTCTTTCCTGCCCATGCGAAAAGCCGCTCCTGCAGGCGCTCCTTCTTTCCCGCCCATGCGAAAAGTTGCTCCTGCGGGCGCTAGCTCGCAGGAGCAACTTTTCGCATTATAACTACTTTGCGAGGCGCCGCAGGCGCCGAGCAGTCAAAGGAGACGCTGATCAATCTCCAAAGCCTCCAAAAAGCTGCTTAGTCGCTGGCAACAGCCGATAGGGCAGCGTCCTGGGGCCAAAGAAAATATAGAGCAACAAGGTAATTCCTGAGAAAAGAAGCAAGCAGATAAACCAGCCCCAGCGATGCAGGCGGGCCGTTTTGAACAGCGCCCCGATCCAGGCGGCCAGAATCATCAGCGCAGCCAGGCCGCACAGGGCCATGCCGCAAACGGCTGGTGTGACATGTGCCGGGTGCAGAGCGCCGTTCGGCAAGACCCTGACATCTGTATAACCGCGCGAAAACAAATAGCCACCAATAATCGCGCAAAGAATACCCAGCAGATATAAGAGGCGGCTGAGAGACTTTCTCATGGACCCTCCAATGCTCACCAACGAGCTATAAGCACAGCGCTTACCATCAAATGGGTCCATCCACGCACCCGCGCCCTCTTCTCCCTCTCAAACAACGTATTACCCTTCGCTTGTTTGGACAAGTTTATTTTACAGTCAACCAGCAAACTCTAGTAGATTGTCAAACTCCATCCGCAAAGTGCGCCGCCTGCGGCGGCGCGGGAAGAGAGGAAAGGCGGGGTGTCCCCCGCTCCCCGGCAAAGGGCTGCCGCCCTCTGCACTCCCGCCTGGCTTGCCTTTCGTTTAAACCTTGACCAACTACTAGTGCTCTGACACAATTCATTTGATGGTTGGATAGAGGCGCTTCAACTTGATGCGCGCATCAAGGGTGGTAAAGCGCCAGTCAATTTTCACCTGCGCCTGGTTGCGCTCGTGCTGCCAGGCGTTCACTTCTTTTTGGACCTCTTCGAGGCTGTCCAGACGCCGATCCAAGCATTGCCGTCCCAAGATGGAAAGCTCAATTTCCGCCATATCCAACCAACTCGCGTGTTTGGGGGTATGGTGGATCTCCAGGCGAGAAACCAACCGGGAAGCCTCTTCGGGTGGAAAGGCTTCATAGAGAG
>DASZXF010000841.1:0-8560 GCA_035546055.1 Ktedonobacteraceae bacterium | reverse complement strand
GTCGAGTTTTGGGGGACATATTTATGGCATATAGAATCATTCTTGACACTGATCCGGGGATTGATGACGCGCTGGCGCTCTTTCTGGCCCTGGCCTCTCCCGAAGTACAACTGGAGGCCGTCACGACTGTCAGCGGCAATGTCGCGGTCGAGCACACCACGCGCAACGCCCTGACCTTGCTCGAACTGGCCGGTCGCAGTGATATTCCCGTCGCGCGCGGCTGTGAGCGTCCGCTGGTCACGGCCCTGGCGCGGGCAGATGATGTTCACGGCAATAACGGCCTGGGCGGCGTTTTGTTACCAGAGCCGCAGAGCAGGCCGCTGGCGAAGCACGCTGTAGATGTGATGATTGAAAAAGTGCTGGCCTCTCCCGGCGAAATTACCCTGGTCGCCGTGGGACCGTTGACCAACCTGGCCCTGGCCATTCGCCAGGAACCGCGCCTGATTCAGGCCGTGCGCGAAGTGGTGATTATGGGCGGAGCTCTGCTCGTGCCGGGCAACATTACCCCGACCAGCGAATTTAATATTTTCGCCGATGCGCACGCGGCTCACGCCGTTCTGCACGCTGGCTGGCCGCTTCGCCTGGTTACGCTGGATGTCACCAATCGCACACTTTTCGAGCGCGCCGACGTGGCGCGACTGGCCGCCAACGGACATCCTGTCACCACGCTCATCTTGCAAATGGTCGACTACTACTGCGATATCTTCGGAGGAGAGCAGCATCTAACCGCTTTGCAAATGCACGATCCGTTGTGTCTCGCCACCGCCTTTCGTCCCGACCTTGTGACCTGGGAAAAAGCCTATGTCGATGTAGAGATCGGCAGCCCTCTCACCCTGGGGGAAACCGTAGGCTTCTTCCCACGTGCGGGCCGGCCCTATCCCTACACGCCCAATGTTCTCGCCTCCGTCGACGTGGATATTCCTGGCTTTCTCCAGCTTTATCGCGAACGCATCGCCGCTACCTTCGCGTAGAGCGGCATCGATGGCGTGATCCGAGTACGAGTGATGAACAGAGAGAAAGAAGGGACCGCTTCGTGGCGAAACAGTCCCCTCTTTCTCTCGCGCGTATGTCGTATGGGTTAATCGTTATAAACCAGTTGCTCCAGCGGGCGAACCGGGGCCGCGTAGGAGGGCGTGTGAGGCTGCACCTGGTAGGGGGCGACGCCTGGACCCAGCATGGCGTTGGCCAGCGAACCGGAGAAAACGGCCAGTCCCCTGAGCAGCGAGCCTGTCATAAACCAGAGAACCAGGCCGAGGGGAACACCCGCGAATGAGCGCACAAACGCCAGGGGATCGAAGAGGCCGTGAATCTCAACGAAGTACGGGATCAGGATGCTATGAGGTGATGGCACACCGCTTTTGAGCAGGATCGAGTTAATGAACAGATTGAGCAGGTAGACCAGCGGCAAACAGGTCAGAGCCGCGCTCAGGGTCACAAAGACCACCGTCAGCGTAAAGCTCAGAATGCCCAGAGGGAGTTTGAGAAACAGCATATAAATCATACCCGTCCAGGTGTAGGGATCGCGCAGCAGATTGCCGAAACGCCGCAGAAAGCCGCGCGCCTCCGGGCGTCCGTATGGCTGATCGGGGTGAGGCATCTGCAGCAAACTGCGCACCATTGTGCGTTCGACTGTCGCCAGTGCCTGAACCATAAAGAGGGTCGCGAACAGAACGGGCAGGCCAACCCAGATCACCAGGGTCCCCGCGCCCAGAGAAAATCCCACCACGGTGAGGGTGAAGTAGATAATGCCCATCGGCAGCGCCAGCAATAAAAAGACAATCGTGTTTGTCATGTTCTGTTTTTTCAGAAGATTTACGTACTTTTCCACAGGTATCCTCTCAATATGCTATTCTGTGATGATCGCTATCGCGTTCTCTGTGAAAAGCATAGGCGGCAAATATACAGAAAATATCTCCAATTTGTACCGAAAAAACATGTCCTTCTACACCTGTTTTCTCGAAAACGCCGGGTCGGCGGATCAAACAGGACACTTTGGAGATATTTTTGTGACAAATAGGCGCTACTCTCTGGATACAGAGATTGGCTCTGAGAATAACTGGTAGGAGAAACAGATGATGGCCCGGCGGAACGCGTTATCAACGCAGGCAGCCAGCAGCGTAGTGCTGAATAGACAATCTTATATCAATATTGTGTACCTTTTACTCTCATTTTTTCTTGGTCTGGCCTACTTTATTGTGCTGGTTACCGGCTTCGCGGTTGGCGTGGGCACGCTGGTGGTCTGGATCGGCGTGCCTATCCTTTTTGCTACGTTCTGGCTGTGTCGGCAACTGGCGGCCTTTGAGCGCGTGCTGGCCATGCGCATGCTGGGAGTGCAGATCGCGCCGATGTCGATTTATTCATCCAGGCGTGCCGGCTGGTGGCGGACCTTCCAGGAACTTTTGAGCAGTGCGATGACCTGGAAAGCGCTGGCCTATCTGTTTTTGAAGTTTCCCCTGAGTCTGTGCTGCTTTGTGTTTGCCCTGGTTTTGCCTATCTTGAGCTTTACCCTGGGACTCCTGGGGCTGGTGCTGGGACTTTTGAGCGCGCCGATAGATGCTCTGATTGTGGCGTTGCGCGACGTGCGCAATCCCAGGCTGAGCTTGCAGCGCTATCTCACGCTGGCCGTCTCCGCTTTCGGGCTGAATGTCGCTTCTTTCCATCTTCTCAACGGTCTGGCCGCCTTGCAGGGGCAGATCGCGCGCGCTCTGCTGGGGATGAGCGATACTGCGCTGCGTCTGGAGATGGCGAAGGCGCGCGAACTACAGGCGCAGGAGCAGGCAGAGCAGGCGGAACAGCGCCGGCGCGAACTGGTAGTCAACGTCTCGCACGAATTGCGCGCTCCCGTCGCCAGCATCTCCGGTCACCTCGAATCCCTGCTCTTGAGCACAGAGGAAGGCACACAGACGCCCTCGCCTGAAATGCTCTATAACTACCTGAATGTTGCTTACCAGGAAGCCCGCCGCCTGGGCACCCTGGTTGACGACCTGCTCTCCCTGGCGCGCATGGAAGCGCATGAATTGCGCCTGAACATGCAGGCAGTTGCGGCGCACGAGGTCATCGAGGAGATCTATCAGACGCTAATGCCGCTGGCCAGGCGCGACCGCCAGGTCACGCTGGTACGCGGTGCGCCGCCAAATCTGCCACTCGTGCAGGCCGACCGCCAGCGCCTGAGCCAGGTTCTGACCAACCTGGTACGCAACGCCATCGTCTCCACCCCGGCGGGCGGCATCGTCTCCCTCAGCCTGGAGCGTCCTGACGAGCGGCACCTGGCCCTGATTGTCGAAGATAGCGGCGTGGGCATTCCTCCTGATGAATTACAGAAAATCTTTGATCGCTTCTACCGCACCGACTCCTCGCGTTCGCGCAAGACCGGCGGTTTTGGGCTTGGTCTGGCTATCGTGCATGAACTGGTCACAGCCATGGGTGGCACCATCGATGTCACCAGTACAGTTGGCCAGGGCAGCCGCTTTACCGTTGTCCTGCGCACATGCCAGTAGCCTCGTGCGGTTGCTGCGGGTGCGAGTATCTGGGAAATCTGGACGGTTGGGTAAAAATTCTCTTTTCTGCTATCCTGCTCTGTGGTAAAATGTGCCTGGTTGTTTTATCATAATCAATTGTATGTTACTGCCTTGCAGTGATTAAAGGGGTATGTACGCGTGACGACTATTCTCGTCGTTGAAGATGATGTTGCTCTTTCCAACCTGTTGCGTTCTCATCTTGAGGCGGAAGGATATCAGGTGCGACAGGTTTTCGACGGCCCCACGACACTGCCAGCAGTAGAGCAACACAGGCCGCAGCTCATTTTGCTGGATTGGATGTTGCCGGGTATGGATGGGCTTGCGGTTTGCCGGCGTGTGCGTCAACATTATCTGACGCCCATCATCATGCTGACCGCGCGTACCGAGGAAGTCGATCAGATCCTGGGTCTGGAGGTTGGGGCTGATGACTATATCGCCAAGCCATTCAGCATTCGCCAGGTTGTCGCGCGTGTGCGCGCGATGTTGCGCCGTGTTGAACTGGATAATCGCGGTGTTGAGCCGGTGTCCCCCGCCGTTGCTCAGAACGCCTCCGCCGCTCCTGTGAGCACTCCTGCCCCCCTGGTACGTGGTCTGCTGCGTATTTCGGCAGCGGAACGCTCGGTCAGGTTGGATGGGCAGGAGATCGATCTCACGCCCAAAGAATACGATCTACTCGTTCTGCTGGCCTCGCATCCCGGTTGGGTTTTTAAGCGCGAGGTATTGTTACAGCAGGTCTGGGGAGATAGTTACGAGGGCTTTGATCGCACCATTGATAATCACATCACCCGTTTACGCAAAAAACTGGGGCCGGTTGGCGAAAAGATCGACACTGTGTGGGGCGTGGGCTATCGTTTCAAGGCTGACTGACTTTTGACAAGCCTGCACGGGATAAGCTATAGTACAGAGCAGAAGTTAATTCCTACTATACAGGTTGGTTTAAGTCACAAAATGAAGGAGCCTGGAACCATGGCAGAGATAAATCAAGCGGAAGTCATGGATGCGTTGCGTGAATGTTATGACCCGGAGATCCCGGTCAACATCGTTGATCTGGGTCTGGTCTACGGTGTAGATATCGATCAAGATGCCGGCAATGTGGAAATCACCATGACCTTGACCGCGATGGGATGTCCGATGGCCGGTGAAGTCATTTCCGAAGTTGAGATGCGGGTGGAAGAGGTCGAGAATGTAAAGGATTGCAAAGTCAACATGACGTTCGATCCTCCCTGGTCGCCTGATCGCATGACCGAAGACGCGAAGTGGGAACTGGGGATGATCTAAAGAGGGGAAGGCAGATGGCATTTCAAGATCAACAGTCAGGAGATATTCACGCGACCCTCGCTGTAAGCCAGGAAGAAGCGCTGTACGGCAGCAGTCGCGTGATCAACCTGCCGGATGGGCGGTCCACCACCGTCACTGTGCCGGCAGGAACCTATGATGGTCAGGAGTTGCGCCTGGCAGGCCAGGGCTCGCTGATCACCCCCGGAGGTCCGTCTGGTGATCTGATTTTGCGCCTTCAGATCGTGGCAGGTGGCGATGTTCGTCCTGGTGACGACGCCGCCACCGCTCGCGCTTCCTATCATGTGCCGCATGATCCGTCGCGCGCCAGTTCTGCCGGAGCGGGCAGTTATCCTGGCTGGTCTGCCTCTGCCTCTCCCGCTGCCGGAGCCTCATTTGCCTCCGCGTCAACCGATGCGGATTATAGCGGCTCCCCTGCGCCGGCGCGGTCAGCCGGTCCTTCGCCTTATACTGGCTACAGCGGCTACGCAGTTCCCACCACTCCCAGCGAGGGAACGCCGCCATATGCCGCCAGCGGCGGGTATCCCATTCCTCCGCTCACACCGGCCTATCCCCAGGCGCCTGTCCAGCCTCCCGTCAAAAAGCGCGGCAAGACCATCTTGATCGCGATTCTCGCCCTTGTGGTGGTCGTGGTTGTCGGTAGCGGACTGGGCCTTTATTTTGGCTATTATCAGCCTGGCCAGGCGCGTACCCTGGCCGCGCAGACCGCCCAGGCGCAGAGTTCAGCCACGGCTCAGGCCGCCGGGGGGACCGCCCAGGTTGTGCAGGCCACGGCCCGGGCGGCTGCGACCAGCACCGCCCAGGTGCAGGCCACGGCTCAGGCTTATCAAAACATTTATACCCAGGCCACCAGGGGTACACCTGATCTTGATGATCCGCTCAACTCTCCCTCGCTCTCCTCACTGTGGTCGCTCACCCTGGGAAGTACCACCGATGGTTCATGTACCTTTACCAATGGGGCTTACCATTCGTCCATCCCCAAAGTTGGTTTCTTCAAGCCGTGTTATGCTCTGGATAGCGATTACAGCAATTTTGCTTTTCAGGTTGATATGATCATCACGCGCGGCGATTCCGGTGGTTTGCTGCTGCGCGCCAGTTCTGATCATAACAAGTTTTATCTCCTCAGAATCAGCGTCGATGGTTCGTACTCACTGTACAGGTATAGCAGCACACAATCGGGGCAGGCCACCCTGCTCCTCAAAGGCTCCAGCCAGTTGATCAAAGGGCTGAACCAGAGCAACGAACTCGCCGTCGTGGCCCGGCAGTCAACCCTGTATATCTACGTCAATCATCAATACCTTGGCAGCGCGAGCGATAACGCGTACAGCTCAGGCGAGATCGGCGTTTTCGCCGAAAGCGACCAGCAGGCCACTGAAGCCGCCTTCAGTCACGCGAAGGTCTGGAAGCTCTAGCCGCGTTTCACGTTGAGAGGCCAGAAGCCAGAACCTTCTGGCCTTTATGAGCCATTCCGCCTTGAATACTGGACTTCCTCTTCTCCACTGGTTATAGTATCTGAGGACTCTTTTCTTATGCATGCATTTGTGTATGGAAATATGAGAAATTCAGACTTTTACTTTGTAAGAGGATCATGTCATGCATTATCCAGACGATGAGAAGGATTTCTATCAGCAGGAAACGTTGCCAGATGCGCAGGCGGGCGGGCCGCTAACTACCACGGTTGACGCGACCAATCCGCCGACCTGGCCGCCGCCGCCGCGTCCGCGCCCGCGTCAGGGGCCGCCGCGCATCGTCAGAGTGCTGGGCATTATCCTGGCCTCAGTCCTGGTGCTGGGGGCATCAGGTCTGCTCATCTATCAGACCACCAATCAGTATGGCCGGGCTTTAGGCGCGCAGAACGGCGCCGATGCCACCGCGACCGTACAGGGTATGCTCCATGCTCAGGCCACGCGTGCCCGCCAGCTCACCGCCACGGCTGGACCTCTGGGGACAGCGGATGCGCGAGTCTACGCCACCGCCACAGCGCAGGCCGCGCCTTCTGCGACCGCAGCGGCAGCCGGCGCGCAGAGTACCACCACAGCGCAGGCCAACCTGGCGGCTCTGACCAGTGTGACCACGAAAACGCCCGCACTCAACGATCCTCTGAGCGACAACAGCCAGAACAATATCTGGGACATCGGGTATACCGATAACAACAATACCGGCTGTAACTTTGTCGACGGCAGCTATCAGGTTCTGGAAGCCCTGCCCGGCTTTCTCCGCCCCTGCTTCGCCGACGCCACGCACTACAGCAATCTGGTTTATCAGGTCTCCATGACCCTCAATGCCAGTTGTGGCGGTGGTCTGCTCCTGCGCGGCGATAAAGACGCCGGCAAATATTACCTCTTTACGATCAATACCAGCGGCATTTTTCAGTTTGAAGTCTATAATGGAAGCAAGCATTTCATCCTCCTGAACGGCACCAGTTCGGCGCTGCTGGGAGAGGGGCAGGCCAACACCCTGGTGGTCATGGCCAAGAAAGGCGTTTTTGACCTCTTTATCAACCAGACCTTCGTCGGTCAGGCCATCGACGGCACGTTGAGCGCGGGCCAGATCGGTGTCGTGGTGTATAGTACCGGGCAGCCGGCCTCCGCTGACTTCAGCAATGCCGAGGTCTGGAAAATCTAACCATGCTATTGACAGCGTGCGGAACTCCTGGTATCCTGGGGACAAAGACAACATGAAACAATGCGATGAGCGGGACAAGTATTCCGGGCCGGTCTGTAGAGAGTCGCGAGCTGGTGAAACGCGACGACCAGGCGGGAAGAAATCCACCCGGGAGCATACGCGAAGAGTGTCAACGGGAGCCTCCGTTAGCAGGCAAGCAAGAGATCTATCGTCGTTTAGATGATGGATGAAGTAAGGTGGTACCACGATCAAGCGTATTCAGCGTCATCGTCCTTGGCAGGATGAGGCGCTTTTTTTTATACTGTTTTGCGAAGAAAGGTTGGGAGCTTATGTTAGATCTTACATTCATTCGTAGCAATCCCGATGCGATCAAGGAAGCATGTCGTCTCAAAAATAACAGCCTGGATGTCGATCATCTGTTGGAGGTTGACCGGCAGGTGTTGACGTTGCAGCGCCAGGTAGAAGAAGCGCGTGCCGAGCAGAACCAGCTCTCGAAGCGCATTCAGGCCGCTGGCAAAGACAAAGCGTTACGAGAGCAGATCATCGCCCAGGGCAAAGCCCTCTCGGAGCAAATTAAAAGCTGGGAGCCAGAACTGAATCGTCTGCTGGAGGAGCGCCAGCAACTGCTCTATCTTGTACCCAACATTCCCGACTCCAGCGCGCCCATTGGCAAAGACGAGAACGACAACGTACCCGTGAAATACTGGGGCGAGAAACCGAATTTTGATTTTCAGCCGCTGGACCACTACGATCTCATGCAAAAGCTGGACATGGTGGATATCGAGCGCGGCGTCAAAGTCGGCGGTACGCGCAGCTATGTGCTCAAGGGTGACGCCGTGCGTCTGGAGATGGCCCTGATGAACTTCGCCATGGATCGTCTCTCGCGCAAAGGCTTCACGCCGTTGATTGTGCCGGCCATGGCGCGTGACTTCGCCTTTATTGGCAATGGTCAGTTTCCCAAAGGGCGCGATCAGGTCTATGCCATCGAAGGCCAGGACACCTTCCTGGTCGGAACGGCTGAAGTCTCGATCACCGGCATGTACAAGGACGAGATTTTTAAAGCGGAAGAACTGCCTCTGACCTTTGTCGGGTACTGTCCCTGCTTCCGCCAGGAGGCGGGC
>DASZXF010000840.1:0-2169 GCA_035546055.1 Ktedonobacteraceae bacterium | reverse complement strand
GGTCATGAGGTACGCGACCTGCGGACTGATGGCCTTTTTACCCGTGGTGGGAATCTGGTAAACGGTGCGGCCCTGAGTATCCTGAATGGTCGCGATGGCGTGAGGGGCAATCGCTACCCCGCCGTTGGCGAAGGCACCGTAGGCGGCGGTGATGTCCAGCAGACGCACCCCTAGCGTACCCAGTACCATCGTATAGTTCGGCGTGCCGGTGTAGCTGGTGATGCCCATGGCCTGCGCGGTTTGCAGCGAGGTATCCACTCCTGTTCTGTAGAGTAGTTTCACGGCGGGAATGTTAAACGAATTTTGCAGGGCCGCGCGCGCCGAAACCAGGCCGTGGTAGCCCAGGTCATAGTTGGCCGGGGTATACGGCGGCAGACCGCAGCACATCGGGAAGCTGGTGCGTACATCTAAGATGGGCATGCCCGGACTGAAGCCACGTTTGAAGGCCGTGGCGTAAATGAAGGGCTTGAAGGTCGAGCCGGGCTGACGATAGCCCTGGGTGGCAACATCGAACTGTCCATAGGTGCGATTATTTGGATCTACGTTGCCCAGCAGGACGCGAATAGCGCCATTGTGAAAATCGATCAGGACTTCGGAGGCGTCGGTGAGGTGATTGGTCTTCGCCAGCGCTTTGACATTCTTCTGGGCGACCTGGAGGATCTTATTTTGCAGCGGCAGATCGAGAGTCGTGGTCACCACCAGGCCAGAGCGGGATAGTTCGCCAATCTTCACATGCAGCATGGTCGCCAGTTCATTCAGCGCGTACTGCTCAAAATGGGGGGCGAGCGTGTTATGCACCACGCCGGGCTTGAGAAAATCTTTGCCCTGCGCCTCGGCGATAGCCGCTTCCTGCTGAGCCGGGGTGATGTAATGCTGCACCACCATCTGATTCAGCACCGCCTCCATGCGGTTAAAGGTCGCTTTGGGATGGAGAAAAGGATCGTACTGGCTGGGATTTTGCGGAATACCGGCCAGCATCGCCGCCTGCGCCAGGTCCAGCTGAGCCGCCGCGCTGGCCTGGGGCGTATCCTGCAAACCAAAATAGACAAACGCCGCCGCCTCCGCGCCATACGCCTGGTTGCTATAGTAGGTCGTATTCAGGTACATATCCATAATCTGCTGCTTGGTATAGTAGCGCGTGGCCTGGGGCGCCAGAATCAGCTCCTCCAGTTTGCGCATGGCCGTGTCCTGATTGCCTACAATTACATTTTTAATCAACTGTTGTGTAATCGTACTGCCGCCCGCCACCACGCGCTTACTGCTCAGATCTGCCAGGGCCGCGCGCACAATGCCAGTGATATCGTAGCCCTGGTTGGTCCAGAACGTCTGATCCTCAATGGCGATTTCCGCGTGTACCAGGTAGGGAGAAATAGCCTCCAGGGGTTCCGAAATTTGCAGACCGTTATCAATCGCCTCGTAGATCAGCGTGCCATGTTCATCGTACATGCGCAGGCTGTCGCCCGGCAGCAGATTCTCCAGGGTAACGACCTGGCTTTGATAGCGCTCATTCACAGCGGTCGAGAAGGCCGTGTAAAGGACAAAAAAGCTGCCGGTTAAAAAGAGCAGGGCCAGGGTTGACATCGCCATCGGCATCAGCGACCAGCGCGTGCCGGCGCGATCCACCTGGGCGTAATGGAGATTGCTGCGGTGCAGATTTTTGCGCTTCATATGGCGGCGGATGTACCAGCCCTGTTCATGCAAAGGAGTTTGCGCCATCTCGTAGTAGGTGCCGCGCCGTTCGAGAAAGCGCTGCGGCAGATCGTTCAAACGCTGCGCCGCCGCCGCCCGGCTGTGCGCTGGCAATTTAGCAGGTACTCTTGGCTGCTCTGGAGTTTCCATACTCAGGCTCCCTGAAAAACAGCTTTCTATGTGAGGGCATATGATATGCAGGTTTTGTACGCTATCAGGTGCCAGAAACAATAGACAGAAAAAAGCAGAATGATAGAGATAGAAGAAAAGAACAGGTGCAACTGTCTTGTATCTGTGAGCAAAGCATTGTACTGGCCAGGCGAGAAACAACGCGCTGTGTTTCCCAATCGAACCCTCTGTATCTGAGATACGATTAAAACTCCGAATTAGTAACAGTCTGGCCAGGTGGGGTAAACAGGATCTCAACGCGCCTGGAGTGCGCGCTGAGATCGCAGAGAAGCAGGCGATGTATCTCTCTTA
>DASZXF010000839.1:0-8689 GCA_035546055.1 Ktedonobacteraceae bacterium | reverse complement strand
GCATCTCTTTAGGAACAACCTTACTGGCTGGTAGAACACGCGTACCCAGGCCCGCGACTGGCAGGACAGCTTTGCGAATTCGCATGAATTTCTCCTTAGTTTTAACTTTCTGGTTATAGTCCTATTTTAAGAAAATTCTCGGCTCAGGTCAAATGACGAAACTTTGCATCCCTCGGCTGTTGAGCTTCCTGAGATGAGAAGAGGAAAATCTCAAGCAATATTTGTAAAATGAGATATTACCATCAATAAATATTGAGCAATCTCTGCCTTTTGCAATCGTGGGGAGGCTGTGATATCATATATGGCTGGAGCCAGGAGGATTAGTAATGGACGATCTCAGTGTCTTTACGGGGAATGCCAACAGGCCGTTGGCGGCTGCGATTTGCAAGCATCTGCGCATTCCTCTGGGTGACGCCGACGTTTTTCAGTTTAGCAACGAAAATATCTTTGTCAAGATAAATGATAATGTGCGCGGGCGCGATGTTTTTGTGATTCAGCCGTTGAGCAGTCCGGTCAATCGCTCAATTATGGAACTGCTGATTATGATCGATGCGCTCAAGCGGGCTTCCGCTGCGCGCATTACCGCTGTGATTCCTTATTATGCATATGGGCGCACCGATAAAAAAGACCAGCCGCGCGTGCCGATTACCGCGCGTTTGATCGCCGATTGTATCACGGTGGCGGGCGCGCATCGGGTGCTGACTATGGATATGCATGCCGGGCAGATCCAGGGCTTTTTCAATATTCCTGTCGATGAGTTGACCGCGCAGATTCTCCAGACTCGTTATTTCACCGAAATGGAACTGGCCGATTTTACTGTGGTTTCCGCTGACGAGGGCTTTGCCAAGAAGGCGCGTAAACTGGCGGATCGGCTCAATGCCCCCCTGGCGATTGTGGAGAAGCGCCGCCTTGGCAATAATGGCATGACGGAGGCGATGGGCATTATCGGCAATGTCAGAGGGCGCGATGCGCTGATTGTGGACGACGAGATCGATACTGCCGGTTCGCTGACCCAGGCGGTGCGCGTGGTTCACGAGGAGGGCGCACACAATATTTACTGTTGCGCGACCCACGCGGTTCTGTCAGGCCCGGCCATTGAGCGCCTGAAAGCGGCTCCTATCAAAGAACTCGTCGTGACCGACTCGATTCCCCTCACCGAGCAGAAGCAGATGGATAACCTGACTGTGCTCTCCGTCGCCGAACTCTTCGCCGGCGCGATCAGCCGTATCCACGATGGGCGCTCGGTGACTGAACTCTTCCGCTAGCCGCTGGCGCAGAGGTGGCAGCCAGGATGGTCGCTGGCAGGCCGGGCAAGCAGGGCGGGCGACACTGAAAAGTCCTGGTGAGAGCCGGCTGGATTATACAGGTCAACTATTATATGGTATAATGGCGGCCAATCTCGTAAATGATGAAAGAGCCATGTCGTAACATGCCTGTCGTCTGGCAGCATTTTTTTGTTTGTTGTTTTTGGAAAAGGGTTCTCTCTTCCGGGCTGGCGAGCAGCAAGTGTGCTGTACCTGGCGCCACCGTTGGAAGAAGAAGGTAGATGGGCCACATTTATGAAGCCACTTGTCGCCATTGTTGGAAGGCCCAACGTTGGCAAGTCCACATTTTTTAATCGCATGATCGGGGAACGCGTCGCCATTGTTGAGGATATGCCCGGAACCACGCGAGATCGCCTGTATGGCGATACTGATTGGAACGGACGCGAATTTACCCTGATCGATACCGGCGGCCTGGAACTGGGCACTGATATTCCAGTCGGCCAGGTGGGTCTGACCGGTCAGCCCGGCGATATTATGAAGCACGTCATGGCGCAGGCACAACTGGCCATTGAAGAGGCCGATGTCATCGTCTTTATGGTTGACGCGCGCGCGGGCATCACCGCCGCCGATGAAGAGGTCGCCGAGGTTCTGCGCCTCACCAGGAAGCCGGTTGTGCTGGGGGCCAACAAGGCCGACAACGCTACCACGCGCCTGGACGCAGTTGAGTTTTACAGCATGGGCCTGGGCGAGCCTATCGTGCTTTCAGCCCTCCAGGGCGTCGGCACCGGCGATCTGCTAGATAGGATCGTTGAAGTCCTGCCGCCAGCGGAAGAGATGGAGGAAGAAGCGGACGATGAGCGCCCGCGTATCGCCATCGTCGGTCGACCGAATGTGGGTAAGTCCTCGCTGCTCAACGCCATTCTGGGTTTCGAGCGTGCCATCGTCAGCGATGTGCCGGGCACCACGCGCGACGCCATTGATACCGAAGTCGAATTTAACGAGCGCAAAATGGTCTTCATCGACACCGCTGGTATTCGCCGGCGCGGACGCGTCGGACCGGGCGTGGAGAAATACAGCGTCCTGCGCTCCAGCCGTGCCATTGAACGCGCCGATGTCGCTGTCCTGGTCGTCGATGCCAGCGAAGGGCTGGCTGCGCAGGATACGCACATCGCCGGCGAAATTCAGGAGCACACCAAAGGCGTGGTCATCGTCATCAATAAATGGGATATGGCGCAGGCCCAGTTCAGGGCCGAACGCGAGGGCGAATATCCCGATCCCAAGGACGAAATTGCCAGCGCTGAGCGCTATCGCCGCATCATCATGGAAGGGCTGAAATTCCTCCCCTATGCTCCGGTGATCTTCACCTCGGCCAAAACCGGCTACCATGTGCAATCCTTGCTGGAAACCGTTCTGAGCATCGCCGACATGCGCTATCTGCGCGTCTCCACCTCGCGTCTCAACGAGGTCGTGCAGAACGCCGTGCGCCATCACAATCCCACGGTCTTCCGCAATAAAGTGCTCAAGATTTACTACGCCACGCAGACCCAGGTCAACCCGCCAACTTTCGTCTTCTTCGTCAACGATCCCCAGGCCTTGCACTTCTCCTACGAACGCTACCTGGAGAATCAACTGCGCTCGGCCTTTGGCTTTAAGGGCACCGGCATTCGCCTGCATTTCCGCGCGCGCACCAAGAATGACACGCGCGGCGGACAGGAGCGCTAAAAATGTAGAATGAGGCCAGGGCGAAAAGCGGGTGGTGCGGCCACTCGCCGCTCGTCCTGGCCTTTCGTATGCAACTTTTTCCATGTAAGAGCGTATAAAAAATAGTTCACGTTGCTGAGAGGTCGAAGAAGAATGCTTCTTACGTAATACTCGCATCCATGAGCCGGGGTGCGGGGGACAGCCAGCTCCCTGCCGGGGAACGGGGTGTCCCTGCCAGGGTGTTTTCTTCGGGTGAGTGGGTGGAAAGAGAGTGTTTTTGAGAAATGCTGACGAGGTTGGATGGATTATTTGTCATGCTGAATCATATATGCTATATTGGGCGTAATAAAAACTGTTAAAACGTGTTCTGTGAGGGTTCTGTTATGTCATTCAAGATAACTGCCGCCTCGAAGACCGATGTTGGTCAACAGCGAGAGCAAAATGAAGATAACGCCTGTGCTCAACTTGCTAAGGATGGAGAAGCCGGCCTGTTCATTGTTGCTGATGGTATGGGCGGCTATCAGGCTGGAGAAGAGGCCAGCCGCATCGCTGTTGACAAAATACGCGAAGTTCTGCAAAATCTGCTTCTGCCCATTTCTGAGCAGCCAACGGTCAAGCTAACCCCCATCGCGGACCAGGAAACCGTGCGCTTGCAGTCCATCGCGCCCGGCGACGAGCCGACAGTGGAGATGCGCCCGAAAAGCGGCAAAGGCAAGACGCGCAAATTGCCCGAAACGCCTGATGCCAGAAGCGTTGAAGAACAGCTCAAAGGTGCTATCCGCCAGGCCAATCGGGCTATCCTTGCTTATGGTGAGGATCACCCCGCCGCGCGTGGACTGGGATGTACCGTGACTATGGCGGTCGTCAAGGACGGGTTTGCCTATATCGCCAATGTGGGGGATAGCCGCACGTATCTGCTGCGCGACGGCAATCTCAAACCCGTGACAAAGGATCATTCGCTGGTCGCGAAGCTGGTAGAGACAAAGCAGATTGACCCTGATGCTGTTTATACTCATCCTCAGCGTAATCTCATCTATCAATCGCTGGGAGCTGGACATAAGCATGTCGAGCCGGATGTCTTTCATGAGAAGTTGCAACCCGGTGATAAGCTCTTGCTCTGCTCTGATGGGTTGTGGGAAATGGTGCGCCCGCCCGATCTCTTTCAGGCGTTGAGCTCGCAAGAGAACGTCGAGAAGATTTGTGACATGCTGATAGATCTGGCGAACGAGAACGGCGGTGAAGATAACATTAGCGCTGTGGTCGTGCAAATATATTAGCCAGTGAGGTTTATTGCCCTATGCCGCTCGCAATAGGTACTATTCTGGATAGAAAATTTAAGATTGTGCAGGTGCTTGGTGAAGGGGGGATGGGAACTGTTTATAAAGTAGAGCAGACTGATAGACCAGGCCGTTTCTGGGCGGTGAAAGAGCTGTTAATCAATCCGAATACCCCGGAAGATGAGCGTAAGTCGGCGATTGAGCGTTTCAATAAAGAGATAGACTTGCTGTATGGACTCAAGCATCCGCGAATTCCTTCGCTGGGGGTGAGTTTTCAGGAGCGAGGCAACTATTACTTTTTAATGGAATTTGTGCCGGGGAAAAGCCTGGAAAAAATTCTGGAAGACACGAATGCGCCGTTGGACGAGGAGAAGGTGGTGAAGTGGATGATGCAGGTGTGCGAGGCGCTGACCTATATTCATACGCTGCCTCAGCCGATTATTCTGCGCGATCTCAAGCCGGGCAATATTATGGTCAGACCCGACGATAGCGTTCAGTTGATCGACTTTGGCATTGCGCGCCGTTTTGATCCGAACAAGCGCACGAACACGGAGAATCTGGGCACGATTTCGTATGCCTCGCCTGAGCACCTTGGTTCGATTACCGCGCCGGGTCAGCGCAGGTCAGCGCAGAATCCCGGTCGCCTGGTGCAGACAGATGCCCGTTCAGATATCTATTCGCTGGGCGCGACGATGTATCATTTGCTGACCAATCATGAGCCGGAGCCGATTCAAACGCCCGCGCCGGGGAGCATTATCGGCAAGAATCCCCGCCTGCGCACGAGCGTGGTCGGTGGACGCTCGATCTGTCCGGTGGAGCAGGTCATCATCAAAGCCATGCAGCAGGAGCCGGCGCAGCGCTTCCAGACCGCCGAGGCCATGCGTATGGCGCTGGCGCAGTGTTTGCCAGCCGGTACAGTCATCGGCGCGCAGACGGTCCAGATTCCCGCTCTGACGGCCAGTTCGACGATTGTCGTGCCATCTCAGCCGGTGTCCGCGCCGCCGGTGGTCTGTCCCAAGTGTGGTTTTGCCAACCGACCCGGCGCGAAATTCTGCAAGCGCGATGGTCAGCCCTTGAATCAGGGTTTGCGAGCCGCGCCGCCTCCCAGCCGCTCGGTCGCGCAGCCGCGCGCCGGTATCCAGGCCCGCCCGGTCAATCGTCAGCCCATTCAGGCCACGCCCGTCTCACGTCCCGCGCAGCCAGTGCCGGTTCAACGCAGTCAGTCAATCCAGGCCAGACCTGTGCAGAGCAGCAGCATTCAGGCCCGCCCGGTCAACCGCCAGCCCATTCAGGCCCGTCCGCTGAGCACGCCGGTAGCGCAGAGCGCCAGTCCGCAGGGAGCCTATCGCCTGGGCTTGCAGAACCTGAACAACAAAAAATACGCCGAGGCCATCGACCATTTCAAGCAGGCCATGAGCCAGGGGCAAGGGCAGCCCGGCTATGAAGTGCTGTACGGACTGGCGCGGGCCTATCGTCAACTGGGCCAATCGCTCAAAGTGACCGATCAAAAAGCCTTTCAGGAAAACCTCAAGCTGGCCATTGAGCAGTTTGAGAAGGCCGTGGAGATCAAAAAAGACGCGGTAGACTCCTACTTCCAGATGGGCATGTCCTACTTTGACCTGGAACTGTACGACCAGGCCAACCAGGCCTTCAAGCAGGTTCAGCAGCTCACGCCCGGTGACGCGGCGGTTTACTTCCAACTGGGGCGTGTGGCCATGGAACAGGGGTATGATCGCGAGGCCGAAGCCTATTTCCTGGGAGGTCTCAAAATAAATCCCGATCACGCCTTAATTCTCGCTACTCTGGGGCGGCTCTATCTCAGAATGAACCAGGCGCAGAAGGCCATCAACGTTCTGCGTCAGGCCACGCAGAAAGAGCCTGGCATGTGGGAAGGGTGGTATGAACTGGGCCGCGCGCATATGAAGGCCCGCGAATGGAAACTCGCTCTGAGCGCGCTGGAACAGGCCCGGCAATCCAATTCCGACTCCGATGAAATCTATGGGGCCATGGCCTCCTGCTACGTCAAGATCAACAAAAAGGCCGAAGCGCGTCAGATGGTGCGCCAGTCGCTGATGATTAATCCGAACAACAGCGAAGCCACACGTTTACAAAAGCAACTGTAATCCAAAGATATAGGTATGCGTTCAAAAAGAATGAAGGAGGGCAGCAATGTTCTGTCCGTCGTGTAATGCGCCAAATCGTGAAGATGCAAAATTCTGCAAAAGCTGCGGACATTCTCTGCGTGTTGAGCAGGCCGCAATGCCTGAACAGGCTGAGAAAGTGAGCACGCCTGAGCCTGTCGCGTCCACCGGAGCGGCGCCAGCTTCCGAGGGAGGAGCGCAGCCGGTGGTGACCAGCGCGCCCTCTGAGCCAGCCCACCCGGCCTTCACGGCTCCCGCGTCGGCCCCGGAGCTAGTCGTGACTCCGCAGGCGGAGGAGGCAGTCAATGTACCTGAAGATCCCTCGCTGGCTCCCACGCTGATTCTCTCGCCGGACAAAGTGCTGGCCTATCGCAACCGTTTCTCGAACCAGGAACCCGGCGGAAAGAACGCCCCGTCCGAGTCCGCGCCTGCCGAGAACGCTCCAGACGCCAATGCACAGGAGTCCATGCCGCATATCGCCGATCAGCCCACCGTGATTATGCCGCCCGCCAGCGAGCCGTCCGCTCCTCCGCCAGCCGGTGCCAACAACAGTCCGCTGGCGGATCAGCCCACGCTGCATATGTCTGGTCTGCCGGAAGCGCCGGAGGAAGCCGCGCCCGCGCTCTCATCTGAGCAGAGCGCCCCATCCACATTTGATGGACAGCCCGCTCCTGCGTTAGAAGAGAGTGCAGAACAGAAGGAGGCCAGTCAACCTATGACCGATCAACCAGCATCCGAAGAAGCTTCTCCAGAGGAGCAGCCGCAAGCTGCCAGCGAGCCAGCCGGCGAATTCGCCCCCCTGGCCGTAGGAGAAACGCTGATTGGACGCTATGAAATAACGCAAGTAGTCAGCGAGACCCCCGAGGAGCACACCTATCAGGTCATCGATCACCAGGGATCGCAGCACTGCTGGAATTGTGGCTCGGAGCAGAACGCCGAGGGCGACGAATTTTGTATCGACTGCGGAGCCAGCATGCTCGACGTACCATACGTCCTGCACGAATATCCTGCCTCCGGTGGTCCGGCTGCCGAAGTCAATCTCTTCCAGGGCAGCATCGTCAACACCTTTATCGACAAAGATCGCACCTACGCCGTCGAGCAGCCCGCCGTCAATCAGAGTCCCTTCCCACAGGGAGCGCAACTGCTGGCCGCCGGCAACTCGGACGCCGGCAACCTGCGGCGTAGCGAGCCTAACGAGGACAGCACCCTCGTGCTGCAACTGCTGCGCGTGCATGAATCCGTCTCCACGCCGGTTGGCATCTTCATCGTCGCCGATGGTCTGGGCGGACATGACAACGGGCAGGTCGCCAGTCGCATGGTCGTCAACATCATCGCCGAGCGTATGACGCGCGAACTGCTGGGCGCGCCTTTGCAGCAGGAGAGAGAAGGCGTCGAGGTCAAAGCGTCGGAGGAAGACGATCTGGTAGGTCTGCTGCGCAACACCATCGAAGAGGCCAATGCCGCCCTGTGCCAGAAAAACCAGAACGACAAAACCGACATGGGTTCAACGCTCACCGGCTACATGATCGTGAACGAGCAGGCCTATATCGTCAACGTTGGCGACAGCCGCACCTACATGGTGCGCGGCGGCCAGATCTATCAGTTGACCAGCGATCACTCCCTGGTCGGCCAGCTCGTCGCCGGAGGTCTGATCGAGCCAGACGACGTATACACGCACCCGCAGCGCAACCAGATCTTCCGCAGTCTGGGCGACAAGCTCAACGTGCAGGTCGATGTCTTCAAGCAACAACTGTTGCCCGGCGACATCCTGCTCAGTTGCTCGGACGGCCTCTGGGAAATGGTGCGCAATCCGCAGATCGAAAGCATACTCAACAACGCGCCCGATCCGCAGACTGCCTGCACGCGGCTCATCGACGCAGCCAACACCAACGGCGGCGAAGACAACGTGAGCGCCGTCATCACCTTTGTGCGCAGCTAGCGCCCTTGTCGATACGTCCGTAACGACAAAACAAATGGGAGAGCAGAGGGCGGCAGCCCTTTCAATTCCCCGATAAGAGAGAAGCGGGAGTACAGAGGGCGGCAGTCCTCCAATTCCCCAATAAGAAGGAAGCGGGAGTACAGAGGGCGGCAGCCCTCCAATTCCCCAAAAGAGGGAAACAGGAGAGCAGAGGGCGGCAGCCTTCAGTTCCTCAGTAAGAAGGAAGCGGGAGAGCAGAGGGCGGCAGTCCTCCAATTCCCCGATACGAGGGAAGCGGGAGTGCAGAGGGCGGCAGCCCTCTGCCGGGGAGCGGGGTGTCCCCGCCAATTCTCTTCTTCCCGCGCCGCCTGCGGCGGCGCAAAGGCC
>DASZXF010000838.1:0-2497 GCA_035546055.1 Ktedonobacteraceae bacterium | reverse complement strand
CCCCCCACCTCCTCCAAAAGCAGCAGGGCGAGTCGCGCAGCGACGAGGAGTCAGCCACGACTTTCCCAACGGGATCAAACATCAGGGATGACTCAAAAGATGCCAGGCAATCGGGAACAGGCCGCCGTGTGGTTAAAACGTCACGGGCAGAGAGTTCAGGCTGCGCGAGTTCAGGCTGAAGTGCCAGGTGATATCTTCGCGGGGGATGCCCAGTTGCAGGTTGGGCAGGCGTTTCAGCAGCGTGGTAAAGGCAATGCTTCCCTCCAGGCGAGCCAGGGGCGCACCCAGGCAGGTGTGGATGCCATAGCCGAAGGCCAGATGGCGCTCCAGCACGCGCGTAATATCCAGATCATCGGACTGAGAAAACTGGCGTTCGTCGCGATTCGCCGAAGCCAGCAGGGGAAAGATCACGTCTCCCCGTTTAATCTGCTGCCCGCCCAGTTCCAGATCTTCTTTCGCGTAGCGCGGCCCCGCGATGGTCGCCGGACCATTGAAGCGTAGCAGTTCTTCAACCGCCGCCGGCACCAGGCTGAGGTCAGCTTTGAGCTGCGCCAGTTGCTCTGGATAATCCAGCAACATCAATGTACCGGTCGCGATCAGGTTCGAGGTCGTTTCGTGGCCGGCGAAGATCAACAGCGTGATCATCGAAAGCATCTCAGTTTCGCTCAGCCGATCCCCCGCCTCTTCAATGGCAATCATCTGGCTGATCAGGTCTTCTCCGGGCTGCCGGCGCTTGCTGGCTACCAGGCGCGCGGTGTATTCTCCAAAGGCGCGCATGTGGGACTGCACCTGCGGGTCGCGTTTGCCCACGCTCAGACCCTGGGCCAGCGCCTCCGACCATGCGCGGATCTGTCCCCAGTCCGCTTCAGGGATGCCCAGCATTTCCGCGATCACATTGATAGGCAGCGGAAAGGCATAGTCCTGAACCACCTCCATCTGGCCCTGAGCCTGCACCCGGTCGAGCAAAGAGTCGGCAATCTCCTGAATGCGTGGGCGCAAGCTTTCAATATATCTGGGTGTAAAGGCTCTGGACACCAGCAGACGCAGGCGGCGATGGTCGGGTTCATCGACCGTCAGCATAGTTTTGGCATCGAAAAAGGTCGGTGCATCGGAATCCCCGGCCTTATTCTGGCCAAAGGGGCTGCTTATACCGATAGAGCCGGGGTCCACCGTAAAACGGGCGTGATCCTTGAGCACCTGCGCTGACTCTTCCATGCGCGTTGTCATCCACATTTGTTGAGCTGTTCCCGCCATGGGAAATGGCAAGGGCATCACAGCGCTCAGCGAGCGGATCATCGCGAAGAGGGCAAAAGGATTGGCTACCAGTTCAGGGTTATCACCGCTGAACAGGCTAAACATATTCAGGTCTGAAGCAGGCTGATTTGGTGTATTCATCATCGTGATTTGCCTTTCATTCGTGCTTTTTTCTCAGTGGGCAGGGATTCTCACCAGTCGTTTGCCGCCGACGGCGGCGAGAAGCAAGAGGCGAGAAAGATGCGGGACACCCGCACCCGGCAGGGACGCTGCGCTCCCTGCACCCTCGCTGGGGATCAGGGATTCTCACCAGTCGTTTGCCAGCGACGGCGGCGAGAAGCAAGATGCGATAAAGATGCGGGACACCCGCACCCGGCAGGGACGCTGCGCTCCCTGCACCCTCGCTGGTGATGGCCCTGGCTTGACTTGTGAGTAACCCTGTCTCAATGGGTAGCCTGGTTCCGTTTGTCGGCCATCCCGGCAGGGATACAGATGGCTGGCAAACGCCAGGGAACGCGGAATTTATCAGGTCATAGGTAGAGACGCATGACCGCACGTCCATACGCCAGGTGTCATCCTTCGTGCTTTGTCTGCTGAGCAATCATGGTTCGCTGGCTGGCTCGGCGTGGCCGGTCAGCATGATCAGCAGGGAATGGGTGAGCCGCTCTGTCAGTTCGTCGAGCGAACCGTATGTTTCCAGCAGATCCATCACGCTGATGAACGCGCCCATGATGATAACGGCGGCCATGTTCTGGTCGAGATCCCGGCGGAAGGCGCCCATCTGCATACCCTGGACGAGCAGATCTTTGGGAACCTCCAGAAATTGCAGGCGCACCTGTGAGACATAGGAAGGGTCCATGAGTTCGATCAGCCGGAGGTCGCGCAGCACGCCGCTGAGCGGTCTGTACTGATCTTGCAGGTGAACCCCGGTCGCGATTAGCGCCTGGAGAGCCGCGCGCGGATCGTCCGCGTGAGCGCTCTGAGCTGTGCGCAACTGGGCCAGCGCATCTTCAACCACGCTCTGGAGAATCGCGCGCAGGAGCTCCTCGCGGTTGGCGAAATGACCATACAGCGTGCCAACCCCCAGTCCGGCCTGGGCCGCGACCTCGTGCATTTCCAGATCCAGTCCCCGCCCGGCAAAGACCGCCAGCGCCGCCTGGAGAATCCGCGCCCGGTTGGTGATTGCATCTGTCCGTTTCGTCGGCCCCTTATGCGTAGACGCCATATGCCAGTTCTCTCTTCA
>DASZXF010000837.1:0-4106 GCA_035546055.1 Ktedonobacteraceae bacterium | reverse complement strand
TGTGCTGCTGACCGAGGACGAGGTACAGCGGCAGACCGTGACCTGGAATACGGTCGAGGCGCCCTATGAGCTGAACGAGGGCTACGTGGAGCGCTTCCGGCGGCAGGCGGCGCTGACTCCCCAGGCCGTGGCGCTGGTCTGCGGCACCGACTCACTGACCTATCGCGAACTGGATCGACGCTCCAATGCCCTGGCTCTGCGTCTGCGGGCACGCGGCGTTGGACCTGAGCGCCTGGTTGCGGTACTCGATCAGCGCGATCTGCCCCTGGCGGTGGCCTTGCTGGCCATCCTGAAAGCCGGGGGAGCCTATCTGCCGCTCGATCCCTCCCAACCGCTGAGCCGCCTGCGCCAGATGATCCGCCAGAGCGGCTGCGCTTTCGTGCTGACCGGCGAACCTTTCGCCGCTCGCCTGCACAGCGTGCTGGATGACGTCCCCGCCGGGGAGCGGCCCGCCTGGGAGGTGCTGAACGCGACGGAGGAGGCCGCCGAGGGACCGGAACTGCCCTGGCAGGGGGAACGGCTGGCCTATGTGATCTACACCTCTGGCTCGACCGGTCTGCCCAAGGGGGTGATGGTCGAACACCGGGGCATGCTCAATCACCTGCTGGCCAAGGTCGCCGCCCTGGATCTGCACCCCTCCGATTGCGTGGCGCAGAATGCTTCCCAGTGCTTCGACATCTCCATCTGGCAATTGCTGGCCGCCTGGCTGGTCGGCGCTCGCGTCCATCTCTTCCCCGATCAGCAGGCCCATCAGCCCGCCGAACTGCTGGCCGAGGTCCAGCGCGGCGGCGTGACGGTCCTCGAACTGGTGCCCTCGCTCCTGCGCGCTCTGCTCGATCTGCTGGAACAGGGACAGATGGCTCTGCCCACTGAACTGCGCTGGTTGATCGCCACCGGGGAAGCGCTGCCCGCCGATCTCTGTCAGCGCTGGCTGGCCCTCGTTCCGCAGATCCCTCTGCTCAACGCCTATGGTCCCACCGAGTGCTCCGACGAGGTGACGCACCTGGAGATTACAGCGGGTGAACTGCGCGGGCCGGTGGCGCCGCTGGGGTATCCGCTGCCCAACACGCGGCTGTACGTGCTGGATGCCGCTCAACAACTGGTGCCTGTGGGCGTCAGTGGCGAACTGTGGATCGGCGGCGTGGGCGTGGGACGCGGCTACCTCAACGATCCTCGTCGCACCGCTGAGGCGTTTCGTCCCGATCCCTTCGGCCCGCCGGGACAGCGCCTCTACCGCACCGGCGACCTGGTGCGCGCCCGTCCCGATGGTCAGATGGAGTTCCTGGGCCGCATCGATCAGCAGATCAAGCTGCGCGGCTATCGCATCGAACTGGGCGAGATCGAGGCCGCGCTGCGCAAGCATCCCTCGGTACGCGATTGCGTGGTTATCCTGCGCAACGACGGCAAAAGCGAGGCGCGTTTACTGGCCTACGTGGTGCTGGACCGCCAAAACCTGCCCAAACGCGGCGAAGTGCTCGATTTTCTCTCCGAGCATCTGCCAGAATACATGGTGCCTCATACCTTTATTATTCTGGACGCCCTGCCGCTCAATTCCCGTGGCAAAATCGACCGCAAGGCGCTTTTACCGCCGGAAGAGAGCGACTTCACCCTGGAGACGCTGACCTATGTCGCGCCGCGTACTCCCCTGGAGCAAACCCTGGCCGCTATCTGGGCGGAGGTGCTGGAAATCGGACGCGTGGGCGTCGAGGATAACTTTTTTGAGATTGGCGGGCACTCCCTCCTGATCGCGCAGATCCTCGGACGCGTGCGCGACCAGTATCAGCTTGAATTGCCCTTCCGCACCATCTTCACCTCTCCGACCATCGCCGCGCTGGCCGGGGTGATTGAACGCGTGCAGAAGCGCGAGGCCGAGTTGCGGCGCCCGGCCATGGTCGCGGTGGCCCGCGATGCCTACCGTCTGCGCACCCAGGAACGATAAATGGCCGACCGCTGATCCGCGCTGGCAGGGTTCTCAAGCGTCGTTTGTTCGTTTGAGGAATCCTGCCAGCGCGCTTGAAGAGATAGATCGAAAGGATACAGGAATGAGATACGCTGGTTCTCATGAAGCATCCGGGCCTTCCTCGCCTGAGGGGCCGGGAGACGATGTGTTTGTCTTCCCCGCCTCTTTCGCGCAAAGGCGACTCTGGTTTCTCGACCAATGGGAACCAGGAGTGTATATTATCCCTCTGGCGGTGGGCATGGAGGGAACGCTGGACGTAGGAGCCATGGAGCAGGCGCTGAAGGATATGATCCAGCGGCACGAGGCGCTGCGCACAACCTTCAGGATGGAAGACAATGCCCTGGTCCAGGTCGTGGCTTCGCAGATAGCTTTTTCTATGCCCCTGCTGGAACTCCAGCATTTCCCGGAGGATGTGCGCAGGGTAAAATTGCGGCGGCTGGTGAAAGAGGAATTTCACAGGCCGTTTGACCTGCAACGCGGTCCCCTGATTCGCGCCCATATGGTCAAAATGCAGGAGGACTATCACGCGTTCCTGCTTTCCATGCACCATATCGTCTCGGATGCCTGGTCAATGGAGATTTTCTTTCGCGAACTGACCAATACTTACACGGCCTATGTACAGGGCGAGACGCTGACCCTGCCCAGGCTGGAACTCCAGTACGCCGATTACACTATCTGGCAACAGCAATGGTTGCAGGGCGAGGTGCTGGAACAACACCTGGCCTACTGGCGCGAGCAATTGCAGGACGCTCCCCTGCTTCAACTGCCCTTTGCTCGCTCACGTCCCGGTCTGCAAACCTTCCGGGCGCAGACGCGCATCATTGTGCTTTCACGCGTGCTGAGCGATGCCCTGAAGGCGCTCAGCAGGCGCGAGGGCACTACCCTGTTTATGCTCCTGCTGGCGGCCTTTAAAACCCTGCTCTACCGCTATACCCGGCAGGAGCGCATCGTGGTGGGGATTCCCATCGCCGGGCGCACAGAGAGTCGCCTGGAAACGGTGCTCGGCTGCTTTATCAATACACTGGCGCTGTGTACCGAGGTGTCCGGCAATCCCACCTTCCGCGAACTGCTGAAACGCGTGCGCGATGTGACCCTGGGGGCATACGCGCACCAGGATATGCCCTTTGAGAAGCTGGTCGAAGAACTCCAGCCGGAGCGCGATTTGAGCCGCAATCCGTTTACGCAGGTGATGTTCGCGCTGCAAAATGTGCCGAAAAAACAGTTGCACATGGCAGGTCTGAAGCTGATTCCGATCAAGCTCGACAGCGAAACGTCGATGATTGCCTCTGGCGAGTCGCTGCGCCTGGGCAAAGCGCAGATGGCGAAGGCGGATAACGAGCCGGCGATGTTTGACCTGGACCTGACGATGTGGGAACGAGGCGGCGAGCTGGTTGGCGAGTTAAAGTATAATCTGGATCTGTTCGACGATGAGATGATTGAGCAGTTCCAGACCCATTTCCTGCGTCTGCTGGAGGCGATTGTGGCTGATCCTGGCCAGCGGATCAATGATCTCCCGCTGCTGACTGACCATGAGCGCTGGCTGCAAACCGTGACCTGGAATGAGGTCGAAGTACCCTATGAGTTGAACGAGGGCTACCTTGAGCGCTTCCGGCGGCAGGCGGCGCTGACTCCCCAGGCCGTGGCGCTGGTCTGCGGCACCGACGCACTGACCTATCGCGAACTGGATCGACGCTCCAATGCCCTGGCTCTGCATCTGCGTACACGCGGCATCGGACCCGAGCGCCTGGTCGCGGTGCTCGATCAGCGCGGTCTGCCCCTGGCGGTGGCCTTGCTGGCCATCCTGAAAGCTGGCGGCGCCTATCTGCCGCTCGATCCCTCCCAACCGCTGAGCCGCCTGCGCCAGATGATCCGCCAGAGCGGCTGCGCGCTCGTGCTGATCGGTACGGCGCTGGCCGAGCATGTTGAGGATGCGCTGAGCGAGTGGCCTGTCGAGGAACGGCCCGCCTGGGAGGTGCTGAACGCGACGGAGGAGGCCGCTGAGGGACCAGCCCTGCCCTGGCAGGGCGAACGGCTGGCCTATGTGATCTATACCTCTGGCTCGACCGGTCTGCCCAAGGGGGTGATGGTCGAACACCGGGGCATGCTCAACCATCTGCTGGCCAAGGTCGCCGCCCTGGATCTGCAC
>DASZXF010000836.1:0-1677 GCA_035546055.1 Ktedonobacteraceae bacterium | reverse complement strand
CCTGGTGTCCGGGCAGCCCGCGCGCAATCTGTTACGCACGGTGCAGGATCTGGCGCACTCCCAGGGCATCGGTGTATTGCATATTACGCACTTCATGGAGGAAATTACGCCCTTTGATCGCGTGCTGGTCATGGATGGCGGACGTGTGCTGATGGATGGCACGCCCGCCGCTCTTTTCGCGCGGGCCGATGAACTCCAGGCCGTGGGCCTGGATGTGCCCATGGTGACACACCTGGGGCGGCGTCTGCGGGCGCAGGGCTGGACGTATCTACCAGAAGTGGTGCTCACGCCTGAGCAACTGCTGACCACCCCTGTTCCAGCCGGGCAGCGCGAGGAAAACGTCCGGCCAGTCTCCGCGTCCGCCCCTGCGGCGGAGCGTGTACCGGTTGAGGAGGCACCTGACAATTTTGCCGCCTCTGCCATCACGGCTGCGGACCAGTCCACGCCATTATTTGCTCTGCGCAATCTTTCCTACACTCATCAACAGGATACGCCGTTCGCTCAGCCTGCCCTGCAAGACTTGACTTTGCATGTACCGGCAGGCACGTTCGTCGCCCTGGTGGGATCTACTGGTTGTGGTAAATCGACACTTGTGGATGTTATGTCTGGTCTGTTGAAGCCGCAGGCCGGTCGTTTGCTGTTTGATGGGGTGGACACAGGTACGCCCTCATTCAAGCTGGAGCGTTTGCGGGCGCGGGTGGGCGTGGTTTTCCAGTCGCCGGAGATGCAGATTTTTGAGGAAACGGTTGGCAAAGATGTCTCTTTTGGTCCGCGTCAGAAAAAAGTCGCGCTGGCGGAGTCGCGCCGCCTGGTGCGGGAGTCGCTGGAAGCGGTGGGTTTGCCGTATGAAGATTTTCGCCTGCGTTACACCTACGCCCTGAGTGGCGGACAGAAGCGGCGGGTAGCTATCGCTGGCGTGCTGGCTCTCCAGCCGGAGGCCATTCTTTTTGATGAGCCGATGGCCGGCCTGGACCCGCGCGGACGCGACGAACTCCTTGCTCTGCTGCGCTCATTGAAGCAGCGGGGCGACCTCACCATCATCTATGCCACGAACAGCCTGAAGGACGTGATCGAACTGGCCGACCTGATTCATGTGCTGGAGGCCGGGCGCCTGGCTTTCAGCGGCTCGCCGCGCGAGATTCTGGCGCGCGCCGGACAGTTGCACGCGCTTGACGTGGCTCTCCCGGAGGCTGCCCGCCTGGCGTTGTCCCTGCGCGCCAGCTTGCCCGCGCTGCGTACCGATGTTCTCGATCTGGCGGAACTGGAAGCGGCCCTGCAAGCGGCGCGCCGGGGCAACCAGGCATCTGCCAGTGTCGTGGACGAGGTGAAAGAGTCGCCAGCTTTGAGAGAACAGCCATGATCGAATTTTCTCGCTATATCCCCTTTGGACAGTACGTCAATAACGGATCGCGGGTTGCCAACCTGGACCCGCGTGTTAAGCTGATCGGAGCCGTACTGCTGATCGCCAGTATTTCGTATATCAGCCATCTGCCGGCGTTTTTGCTGGGCCTGGTCTTTTGCCTGTTCTTGCAGCGGGCCTCGCGGATTGCCCTGACCTATGTTCTGCGCAGCCTGCGGCCCTTCGCGCTTTTCCTGGTCTTCGCCTTTGTCATCGAAGTGCTGTTCTATGTGCCCGGTCATGCCACGCCTCTCCTCTGGCACTGGTGGATTTTCAGT
>DASZXF010000835.1:0-13296 GCA_035546055.1 Ktedonobacteraceae bacterium | reverse complement strand
AAGGCGCATTGTTCTGCCCAACGCCCGTTTTATGCACGGTTGAGGGGGTGATATTCACACTGCCCTGGCGGGGCAAGGCCTGCCCGGCCTCACCATCCGTCACCGCGCGCATCTGCGCTGAAGGTTGCAGAGTAGGATACGGACCGGTTGGCTGCCACCAGGCTTTCTTTTCCGCTCCGTCAGGCGTCTCTCCCTGTGGACTCGCGCTCCGGCCCCAGACCTGCTCGTAGGGAACTCCCTGCTGAGCGTCTTCGGTCGAAAAGTCAGCCGGCGCGAACTGGAAAGGCGTATCGTCCTCCTCCATATCGTCCAGCGTGTTCACAAAAGCCGTAGAAGTGGTTTGCGCCATCAGCGTCGACGGATCAGGCATGGCGCTACTCCCCGGCCTGATCGCCTCCATTTCGCTGCTCATCTGCTGGTACTCGGCGTACTTGGAGCGATATTGCAAGGCCTGGAAAATCAAACGTGACAGCGGCTGTGTTACATTTGGTGTGATATGGTCGTTCCAGGGACGATGCACGACCGTACCGTTTTTATGCGCGGCCAGCGCGAAAAAGGCCTCTTCACCGCGCAACGTGCCGTACTCCGCCCAGATCAGTTCACCCGCCTGAAAACGCAGTAGCCCCTGTTCCTCCAGACCCGTATTCACCACCAGGGCGATGCTTTTGCGGCTCATAGTAATAATTTGAATGACATCCAGCAGATCAAACGAATCCAGGCTGGCCGAAAAGCCGGTCTGGTGCAATAAACGGCGCAGTTCTTCTTTGAGCGCGTGCATATCCAGCGGCTTCTCCAGGTAACTGGCCACGCCCATCTCCAGCGCCTGCGTGCGATTCATGCCGCCCCCGGCCACGCCCAGCATGACCATGCGTGTATTGGGACAATACGTGCGCATCCATTGCAGCAAGTCAAAGCCATCTGCATCCGGCATCTGTTGACTGCAAATCACCACGTCGTACTCTTCGCTCCATAACGTGCGAATCGCCTCTGCACCACCGGTTACACCGAGCACAATGTAGCCGTCCTTTTGCAAGGTATTGACAATATTCCAGTTGAGATTTTCTTCGCCCTCAACGACCAGTATGCGCCATTGTTCAGCCATGGTTGCCACCACCAGGATTATCTATCATATGCCGGGCAAGACCCATTGCCCACTTACTAACTTTTTTCGATTCATGGCAGAGTGTATCATGGTTAGGCCATAACTGACAAGTAAATATGCGCTGGTACCATTTCTTCCCCAAAAATAGGCGGTCTTGAATTTTTCTTCCCGTCGGGATATGAGCTACAATAAGAACATATCTTTCTGCATTTTTTTCCTGCGTAAAGGACGAAGATTGATGACACATGAGACTGATGGATACAAAAGCATGGTCGGCAGCGCTGCGGCTGATCTGGTCGAGGACGGGATGGTGATCGGGCTGGGCACGGGCAGCACGGCGGCCTTTCTGGTGCAGGCGCTCGCGCAACGCCTGCGCGCGGGTCTGCGCATCGTGGGTGCGGTACCGACCTCCCAGGAGACGGCTCGCCTGGCCAGCAACCTGGGTATTCCCCTGGTGACGCTGGAGCATTACCCGGTGCTCGACCTGGCGCTCGATGGCGCGGATGAGATTGATCCCGACCTGAATCTGATTAAAGGCGGCGGGGGCGCGCTCCTGCGTGAAAAAGTCGTGGCGACAGCCGCGCGCCGTTTCGTTGTAATCGGCGATGCATCCAAGCTGGTGCAACGTCTGGGGACGCATTTCGCTCTGCCAGTCGAGGTTGTGCCGTTCGCGCTCGGTCCGGTGCGGCGTCAACTGGAAGCACTGGGCGCTCAGGTGCAGATACGCCTGCGTGAGCAGCAGCCATTTGTGACGGACAACCAGAACTATATTCTCGATTGCCGCTTTCCGCAAGGCATCAGCGATCCCGCGCACCTCCAGACAAGCATTCGCGCAATTGTGGGCGTGGTCGATCATGGCCTCTTTCTGGGCATCGCCCGCCAGGCGCTGGTCGCCGGCCCCGACGGCCTGCAGGTTCTCTCCTGAAGCAACCGGCGGTGATATACTGCTGGCGGTACCAAAATTCAGACTGACCTGCCGGTGAACACTGGCATGATGCCGTCAGTGATGCAGATCCGACAGAACAGGATGGAAAGGGAACAGATATGATGCAAGTCATCACAACAGTTCAGGAGATGCTCGCCGCACGGGCTGCCTGGGGCGCGGCGGCACGGGTTGGACTGGTGCCAACTATGGGCTATCTTCACGAGGGGCATCTCTCGCTGGTACGCCAGGCGCGCGCGGAAAACGATCTGCTGGTGGCCAGTATTTTTGTGAATCCCACCCAGTTTGGTCCGCACGAAGACCTGGCACGCTATCCCCGCGATTTGCCCCGCGATCTGCGTCTGCTGGAGGATTGCGGCGTGGATGTGGTGTTCACGCCCACCGCTGCTGAGATGTATCCGGCGAACTTTGTCACCTATGTCGAGCCGGGCGGTCCACTGGCGACGGTTGCCGAGGGGGCCAGCCGTCCAGGCCATTTTCGCGGCGTGGCGACGGTCGTGTTAAAACTCTTTCAGATTATCCAGCCAGGACAGGCGTATTTTGGTCAAAAAGATGCCCAGCAGGTCGCGGTGATTACCCGCATGGTGACGGATCTAAACCTGCCGGTGAGGCTGGTAATCCATCCGACAATCCGCGAGGCCGATGGGCTGGCCCTGAGCAGCCGCAACGCTTACCTGGAGCCAGAGACGCGCGCCGCCTCGACTATTCTTTATCGCGCGCTGCTGGCCGGTAAACGAGCCTTTGAAGAAAACGCGCGCGACAATCCGGCTGACGTGACCAGGGTGAGCGCGGCGATGGGCGAAATGCTCGCCAGGGAAGCGCTGGCCAGGCTCGACTATGCCGAGGTGCGCGATCCCACGACGTTCCTGCCGCTGGAGAAGCTGCACGCCCCGGCGCTGCTGCTGATCGCGGCCACGCTCGGTTCGACGCGCCTGATCGATAATTTCCTGCTGCGTCCCGATGGGAGCTGGGACTGCGGCAAAGTTCAACCACGGGAGGAGAGAGTATGACGCAGGAAAAAGTGACGATTCAGACCATCCAGGCTCGCAAAGCCGGCCCGAAGCTCACCATGGTCACAGCCTACGATATGCCCATGGCCGCGATTGTCGACCAGGCGGGGGCAGATATGATTCTTGTCGGCGACTCCCTGGCCGATAATGTGCTGGGCTTCCCCGATACCCTGGCGGCCACGGTTGATATTATGGTTCATCACGCCGCCGCCGTCTCACGCGCTCACCCTCGCGCGCTGGTCATCGGCGATATGCCCTGGCTGAGTTATCACATCTCGGTCGAGGAAAGCGTGCGCAACGCCGGTCGCCTGGTGCGCGAAGGCGGCGTGGAGGCCGTCAAGCTGGAGGGCGGGCGCAAACGCCTGCCGATGATCGAGGCCATCCTGGCGGCAGAGATTCCCGTCATGGGCCACCTGGGTCTGACCCCCCAATCTGTACGCGCCATGGGTGGTTATCGCGTTCAGGGCAAAGAGGCCAATCCGGCGCATGAGCTGCTGGAGGATGCCCATGCTCTCGCCGCCGCCGGGGTTTTTGCCCTGGTGCTGGAAGGTATGCCCGCTGTCCTGGCCCGCGCCATCAGTGAAAGCATCTCCATCCCGACGATTGGCATTGGAGCCGGACCGCATTGCGATGGGCAGGTGCTGGTCTTCCACGATGTCCTGGGCTTTCACCCGGCGCGCAAACCGGCCAGATTCGTGCGTCAGTACGCCAACCTGGCCGAAAACGCCATTCAGGCGCTGCGCTCGTACTGCACGGATGTGCAGGCCGGTACCTTCCCCAATGATGCCGAAAGCTACCATATGAGCGCGGAGGCCGCGCGCCTGTTCCGCATGCTGGCCAATCCTGACGACTGAACAAAGGAACAAAAGCGAAAAGAGGGAATCATGGGCGAGCTGCACATATTCAGGCGTGCTTGTGGATAAAATAGCTATGGAGCTTGTGTAAATAGCGTGACTTTCCCCATTGATGCACCAGAAAACTGATGGTATTGTTAGCTCAACAACATCTTGTATCAGCGGGAGCAGGCCGGAAACAGCAGTCTATCAGGCTATTCCCATTCCCTTGCGTGGCTATCTGGATATAATATCTGTGGTGGTCTCAATCATTCGTTTGTATAATCCGGGTATCTCTCCCAGGAGATACCTGGCAGAGGGAATTTGCTATGACTCAACCCGCATCCTCTGGACCTTCACAGACACACTATCGTGTTGCCTCTATTCAGTTTAACCCGCGTCAGGGGGAGAAAAAAGAGAATACGGAGCGCCTGCTCCGCCAGGTCGAGGAAGCAGCTTCTCAGGGAGCGCGTTTGATCGTGCTCCCTGAAATGGCCACGACTGGCTATTGCTGGGCTTCACGCGCGGAGATTGCGCCTTACGTGGAACCGGTGCCCGGTCCGAGCACGCAGCGTTTCGCGGACCTGGCCGCGCGCTACACCTGCTATATCGCGCTCGGCCTGCCTGAGCTTGATCCTCTCACCGGAGTCTACTACAACACGCTGGCCCTGATCGGTCCCGCTGGCGTGATTGGCACATATCGCAAAGTACATTCGTATATTTCGGAGCCACGCTGGGCACGCGATGGCGATCAGGGCTTCCCGGTTTGGGAAACGCCCCTGGGTCGTTTGAGCGCGGCGATCTGTATGGATGCCATGTATTTTGAAGCAGCTCGCATTCCCGCGCTCCATGGAGCTGATGTGATCCTCTTTGCCGCCAACTGGTCGGATGAACATTGTCCCAGCAGTTGGTGGATGGCCCGCGCGCTGGAGAACGGCGTCTACGTAGTGGCGGCGAACCGCAGTGACGCCGAACGGGGCATGGAATTTGGCGGGGGCAGTTGTATCATCAATCCTGACGGTACCATCCAGTCGGCGCTGGATACGGGCGAGGGCATTGTCTATGGCGAAGTCGATCTCGCCCGTGCTCGCGCGAAAGCCTGGAGTCAGCAGGAGGCGCTGGGAGATCGCCTGGCGGATCGCCGTCCCGCGCTCTATACATCCCTGGTCCACAATACGTATCTCTGGGAGCCGCTGCGCTATCACGCCCTCTACGAGCTGGGCGAACTGCCACCCGGCCAGCTTTCCTGCGTCGGCCTGATCCAGACCAATCTGAACGCGTTGAGCAACGACCCGGTACCCACGATGACACCCTCCGCGCTGCGCGATATGCTGGGCACATTGCTGCGCGACCACGAGCCGGCGCGCCCCGATGTGCTGGTGCTCCCTGAATTACTCCTGCCGGGTCCACTGGCGGGCACATCAGCCGAGGCCATTGAGCAGATGCAGGCCAGGGCCATCAGCGTGCCCGGCCCGGAGACCGGCTCGCTGGTCGCCCTGGCCACCGAGTTTCAGATCACGCTGGTTCTGGGCGTGGCCGAGCGTGTGGAAGAGGAGGGACAGGCACCCAGATTCTACAATACGGTCCTGCTGATCGATCCAGAGGGCATCTATGGCACGTACCGCAAGCTGCACCTGACGGAAAGTGATCGGCTCTGGGCCACGCCCGGCGACCGCGAGCTGGCCACCTTCGATACGCCCGCTGGACGCATTGGCCTGGCCACTGGCTATGATGTGCTTTTCCCGGAAACCCTGCGTGTGCTGGCCGGCCTGGGCACTGACCTGGTCTGCGCTCCGGCGTACCTGAATTTTCCCACACCGGTCGGTCTGCCACCCACCAGCAAGCATTTTACGCGCTCGGTTGCTCCCGATGAGTATGACTCGACCCATTCGCTGATCTGGCGCGTGCGGGCCGCAGAGCACCATGTCTACCTGGCCCTGGCGAACTGGAACGGTCAGCACGCCAGCCTGCGCGCCAACGGCTACAGCGGTATCTTCTCCCCCACCACCGATACCTATCCCTGGCGCGAAGTAGTGGTGGATGCCGAGGACGATCTGACGCTCACAATGATGACCATCGATACACGCGAACAGCGCACCGGACGCCGCTCGACCACCTATCTGAACTACGCTCCTGGCGAACTTTCCGGCTCTCTGACTGGTGAACTCGCCTATGATATTCGCGATAGCATCCCCGGCAACGTCGTTCGCAGCAAACCGCTGCTGCGCAAACGTCAGCCCTTCTGGTATCTCGATCTGGTCAAACCGACCTGACGGCAAAGGAGTCCTCATCCATGAGACTGGCAAACAAAGTGGCGCTTATCACCGGCGCGGCAAGCGGCATGGGCCGGGTGGCTGCCGAAATCTTCGCACGTGAAGGCGCTTCTGTGGTCATCACCGATATCGCCAGCGAGGCCGGCGAAGAGACCGCGCAACGCATTCGCTCCGCTGGCGGCCAGGCCATCTTTATCCGCGCAAATGTCGCCAGCGAAGCCGAGGTTGAGCAGATGATCGCGGCTGCTATCAACACCTTTGGACGGATCGATGTACTTTATAATAATGCCGGGATTATGCCCGATGATGATGGCAGCGTGGTCGATCTGAGCGAGTCAACCTGGAACCGGATCATGGATGTCAACCTGAAAAGCACGCTCCTCTGCTCGAAATATACGCTCCCTCATATGGTGCGCGCGGGCCGTGGCTCGATCATTAACATCGCTTCCTTTGTCGCCTTCATGGGTTGCACTGTTCCCCAGGATGCGTACACAGCCAGCAAAGGTGGCCTGCTGGCCCTGACCAAATCCTTCGCGGTGCAGTACGGCCCCCACGGTATCCGCTGTAATGCCATCTGTCCTGGTCCGATTGAAACGCCTCTTCTGCGTACCCTGTGGGTCAATGAAGAGGCTCGCGACCTGCGCCTCCAGCGTATTCCGCTCGGTCGCTTCGGCGCCCCCGAAGATATCGTCTACCTGGCACTCTACCTGGCCTCCGATGAGTCCACCTGGACCACCGGCGCCTGGCTGACCGTCGATGGAGGCATTACTTCCAATTATTTTTAACTCCCGGCAAAACGTTTGAGCCTGCGCAATATACAAAGAGGAGCCAGGTTTTACTCCTTCTCTGGCTCTTCTTTTTCCTTTGTAAGTATTCGTTGTCGTCTGTCATTACAAATAACCAGAAAATGCGCAAATACAAACGCCGTTTGTTGCCACACATGCGGTACATCAACTGTACACCTGGCTATCATTTTACGAGAAAGAATCCACCCAAACCTTGCCCATTCAAAAAGAAGAGTGGTAAAATGAAAAGCGGCATTTCTAAGAAAGTATGTAGAGGAGCGCGGCTTTTGCTGTTATACGCTCAAAATTGCGCAAGCAGGGGGCCAGCATGGCAGCATTGCCAACAGAAATGACGCCGAAAACGCGCGCAAGCGAAAAACTGACCTTTATCGCTGTACAGAAGCTTGAACGCCAGAAATATGTGGCACTGGCGCTTGTGCTGCTTTTGACTATCATTTCATTTATCTGGCTCCTCTTCCAGTTCGCAGCTCCCCAGGATGGTCCGGCGCTGTTCTCCAACAGCATGTATACTCTCACGTCGCTGATCGGGGGCTTCTGGAGCATACGCGCGGCCTGCCAGGCTATGCGTGGTCCAATCGTGCTGAACAAACGCCAGATCCTCTCCTGGCTGCTGCTTGGTCTGGGTCTGTGCGCCAATGGTCTGGGAAATGTCTACTACGGTCTGTATCAATATATTTCTCAGGCCGAACCTCCGCTGCTTTCGTATGCTGATCTGGGTTTCACAGCCTTCTACATCCTCAGTCTGGCCGGTCTGCTGTTGCTGCCAGTACAGATAAAAAATCGCCATTTGAGATTACATATTGTGCTTGATTCGCTGATTACCCTCCTCTGTCTGCTGGGCATTAGCTGGTATACCGTCATCAGTCCTTTTTTTATTCAGATGCACACGGGCCAGATCTGGCAAACTATCATTGGCGTGTCGTATCCCTGCTGGGACATTCTCCTGCTGCTGGCGCTGGTATTGTTCGTGCGCCAGCGAGTCTCTCCGGTACTGCGCCTGTCCATCTGGATCTGTAGCCTGGGCGTGCTGGCCCAGGTCTGGGCCGATTCAGGCTTTATCTATCTGGTGAATCATAATCTCTATCGTTCTGGGATTGCCTGGATTGATCCCTTCTGGTTCGTTGGCGCGCTGCTGATAGGCATTACACCGCTTTATCAGTATCACGCCCTGGTGCGCCACGCGTTTACGAATAGCACCCTGCAGACAAAAACACCCGGCAAGACGACCGCGCGAACCAGCACTACGGCACACTTCGAGGGACGCTTCGTCCTGCTACGTAGCAGTATTATCTATGTTCCGTTCCTTGCCCTTTTACTCCTGACCCTCTATTCCCAGTTTTTACCTGTTGACGGTAAAGTACGTTTTCTGGATATCCTCTGCGCACTGGTATTCTTGCTGCTGATTATCCATTACATTCTGGCGAATTATGAAAATGCGCGCCTGATGCACGAGAAAGAGCAGAGTAGAAGCGCAGCTGAGCTACTGCGCAAGTCGACCGCGAGTCTGAGCAGTGTGCTGGAAATGGATCTCCTGCTCAACCATATTGTGATGCTCGGCGCGACCGAGCTGGGCTTTGACACGGCTGCCCTGGTGCTGATAGAAGAGTATGACCGTCCACTGGCGGAACAGAGCAGCCTGCTGGCCCGCGCGGCGACTTCCGAAGGTACCCATGTCACCCCCTGGCGCGTGAGGGGAAGACACATTCCCGCCTGCCTGGCCTTGATGGGCAAAGAACTGGAAGTGCGCTGGCAGGATACGCCGCCTCATGTGATGACCGAGGTTCACCAGTGGCACCTGGATCAGGGCGTCCAGGCCTCGCTCTTTGTACCCCTGGCTTACCAGGGAAAAATTCAGGGCAGCCTGGCCTTCTCGCTGCGCAAGCTGCGCACCTTCAACGCACGCGATCTGTACCTGGTCAGAGCCTTCGCGGAAGAAGCGGCGAACGCTATTGAGCACGCGCATCTCTATGAACTGGTGAGCGAAAACGCGCTATTTGCCCAGGCTATGTCCAATGTGGCCGCGCGCCTGAATTCGGTGATTGCAACTGGCATGGGACTGGGCAACGAAATTCATCAATTGATCTGCACCGAGGGAGCCAACGCGCTCCAGGCCGATCTGGCCATTCTTTACGTTCATTCGCACGAAAACCAGTTTGTTCCCCTGGGAGCCGCCGCCAGCGGGGCTGAGCCTCAGACATTGCCGCAGGAATGGCCGCCGGTCGCGGTGCAGGACTACAAGACGCTGCTCCTCCATTCGCCTCAACCAGTGCTGCTCCAGGTAGGCCTGACGGAGCTGGATCAGACCCTGAACGCGGCGCGTCAGCCGGCGTCCGCGACGACTCGGCCCGGGCTGCCCGCGCTACGTCCGTTGCCTTCTGGCTCACAGACCTCCGGCTCACCGACACATCCGATCCGCGCCACACGCGCCCTGCCGTCCATCGCCGGGCTGCCGTCGCTCAGGCCGTTGTTCTCGCTGCTGGAGTCATTGCGGCGCCGCTACGTCGCAACGGCGATTGTCGCCCCGCTGATCATCCATCGCGCGCCTATGGGTATGCTGGTGCTCGCGCGCACGCACCGCGCCGATCAACATGAAAAACGCGCCTTTGCCATCCCCGACCTGGCGCTGGCCAGGGACTTTGCCGGGCAGGCCGCCATCGCTTTTACCAACGCGCGTCTCTATCAGCAACTCCATAACGCTCATCGTCGTATGCAGGAACTCGATCAACTAAAGGATCAGTTCATGGTCACAGCCTCACATGAACTGCGTACTCCGCTGACAGCAGTGCAGGGCTACCTGGAATTATTGGAAAACTACCACGGCACACTGGAGCCTGAACAACAACACGAGTTCCTGGAAAAAGCCAGCCGGGGCTGCGAAGAACTGATCCTCCTGCTCAACAACGTCATGGACGCCAGCCGCCTGGAGGTCGAGGCAGGTATTCGCCCGGCCCATCTCGAACGCGTCCCGGTGCGGGAAGTGATCGAAAGCATTGTGGACCTGATTATGCTCCAGGCCGCCCAGGAAGAACGTGAGATCCGCATCAACATTCCTTCTCACCTGGTAGTCAAAGCCGATCCTACCCGTCTACGCCAGGTAATTCGCAATCTCAGCGCCAACGCGCTCAAATACTCGCCGCCCGGCACACCCCTCAGCTTCTCCGCCCATCCCGTTTTTACCCACGGCTCTTCTATCGTCCTCAACATTACCGATTACGGCAAAGGCATTCAGCCTGCCGATCAGGCAAAGCTATTCCAGCGCTTTGTACGCCTGGAACGCGATCTGAACAGCACAGTACGCGGCTCCGGGCTGGGCCTCTACATCTCCCGCCGCCTGATCGAAGCCATGAATGGCCGCATCTGGATCGAAAGCAGCGGCATCCCCGGCGAAGGCACAACCTTCTGCATACAACTGCCTATGGCCTGAAACAAACAAAGCCCCGCCAACCAGTCGACTCTATGCCGACGAGATTGGCGGGGCTTTTTGATGCAGGCTTATGCCTGGTGGCTCGGATTTTTCTCTTTATTGCTACCATTAGCGGCTTCGGCGGCATCAGCCTGCTTTTTAATTAACAGGGGCACATGCTTCTCGCAAAAGCGAAAGGTGCGACCACCCGACAACAACTGCGCGTAAGCGGCTGGCTCTCCGCAATTGTCGCAGCGCCCAACGTGCGTCTTCACTGCCTTCATAACAAACCCTCCTTGCTAAACTCTCTTCTTATCATACCATAAATGGTCAGCCTCGCGGCGATCCAGCAAACCACCAGTCACAATAGCTCAACCTTTCCTGAACAGAGAATCCTCGCGCCAGCGGCGTTCGCAGGCTTATCAGTCGTCCCGAATGTTTGATCTCGTTGGGAATGACTCCTCGTCGCTGCGCGACTCGCCCTGGTTCTTTTGGAGGAGGTGGCAGGTTAGGCGCGGCCCCACCTGCCACCTCCTCCAAAAGAACCTCTTGCGAAGCGCCGCAGGCGCTGAGGAGTCAACCACGACTTTCTCAACAGGATCAGAGTGGGGATGACTCATGTCTCCCTTGGGGTGGGAAAGGGAAACGCGCCTTACGGCGCTGGAAAAAGCGGGGATGAAATGGACCAGAGGCCCAGGCGAGCCGAACTCGTCTGGGACTGGTCCATTTCATCTAACCTGGAAGATCTTCAATGAGAATTACAGGCCGTTCCAGTTATAGGTAGTGACAGGCTTGGCATCGGGACTGTTATAGGCCAGAGTGATGATATCGTGAGCCTCCAGCGGAATACTCGTAAACGAGCTATTACTGGACTTCTGGCCGTTCACCCAGATCGTCCAGCCGCTCTTGAGCAGCAGTTCCGGGGGGAAGCCCAGGCTGACAAACTGCTGATCCCATTCATCGATAAACTGGCCCAGCGTAAATACCTCTGTGCTTGGCGATTCGATATGCACCACGCCAGAGGAATCGTGGGTATGCAACCAGTAATAACAGGCCGAGTTGCCGCTGGAGTCCTGCGGGATACCAATGTACGCCGGCAGTTGTGAAGCCTGACCATTGATAAACATGGACAGATAAATGTGAATATGCTCCACACTCTGCTCCAGTTCGTCGCAATAAACGCTATCAACGGGGGGATAATTGGTGTTAAAGATCGGCTCCTGATACGTGCCCTGAGCTGCCTTTGTATTCGCCGGCGTGGATGTAGATTGATGGACAAGGAACCAGGTGCCGCCGCCAATGATGGCGATGAGAAGGATCACGCTGACAGTAATGAGAATGCGATTACGCTTGCGGCGCCGCTCGGCCAGGTAGCGCATCTGGCGCTCATGCTGCCGGCGCTCGTACTTGGCGGCATCTCGACTCAGCCTGCCGCTCGCGCCTACCGGCGTATGTGGCACAGACTTGAGCGGGGGCGTGTTCGGCACGCTGCGGGCGGTGACTTTCGCGGGAGCCGCTTTGCCAGAGGACGAGCCGACAGTTCTGGCTGCCGAGTCGCTCTTTTCGGTCGTCGCGCTTTCCGCCTTCGCTGTCGTGGCCGCAGACGTTACCTGCTTCTCCGCAACAACTTCTTCGATAGTTGCTTCGTCCTCAGTCCCTTCTTCAGCGACCGAAGATGGCAGCGTTTCCTCTTCCTGGCTCTGTGAGGCATCGACCACAGCGACTTTAGCTGTGGATGAACCTGCGAGTCTGCCCGACCCGCTCTTACTGGCCGCCGAGGCTTGTTTGGATGGGTGACGAGATCTTGATTTGCTCATAATAGCGATTCCACCTTATTGTTCAAGTGAGCTGGCGGTCTTCTTCTTCTTGAAGAAACCTTCATTCATACTTCCCGAGCGAAAGCCCTGGAGGTCAACGGTGACATAAAGATAGCCGATTTTGCGCAGGCCCGCTGTCACGGTCTGGCTCATCTCATCTTCTATCAAACGCGGCAATTCAGCTCGCTCCACTTCGATGCGCGCAATCTTGTCATGATGGCGCACACGCAACTGGTGAAAACCCAGTTCGTGAAGCAGCTTCTCCGCCTGATAAATCATTTGTAACGAGGCCACATCTACCCTGGTGCCATACGGGATGCGCGAGGAGAAGCAGGCCATGGCCGGTTTGTTCCAGACCGGCACCCCCAGATAGCGCGCGAGCGCGCGAATCTCTCGCTTCCCCAGTCCGGCCTCCTTGAGAGGAGCGCGCACAGCAAATTCGCGCGCGGCCCGCTGGCCAGGCCGGAAGTCCCCAAGATCATCTACATTCAAACCATACGCGATATGGCGGAGCTGGCGTTCCTTCGCCAGCGGCTCCAGTTGCGTAAAAAGCTCGGTCTTACAAAAATAGCAGCGATTGAAGTCGTTGGCGACGTAACGCTCGTCCTCCAGTTCGTGCGTTTGCAAGCTCAGAACAGGAATCCCCAGGCGAGCGGCGACTTGCAGCGCTTCCCTGGTCTCTTCATCGGCATACGCGGGCGAAGAGGCGATGGCGCCCACCGCGCGCTCACCAAGTACGTCGTGAGCCACCTTGAGCAAGAGAGCGCTATCGACGCCGCCGGAATAGGCAACAAGCACAGACTCCATATCCCGCAGGATCGTCTGCAATAATTCGTATCTGGCCTGCGTATCAGCCTCCAGGGTTTCCCCCTGGCTCGTCAGTTCAGGCTCCAAACGAGCGGAATCGGGTATCACTGAGATCTCTCCTGCTTCCAGGTGTGTTTACACTATATAATAGAAATGATTGGTCCAATGTCTTGGCGAGTTTTCCCAGACTCAGGCGCTATTATAACATTAAGCACAAGACCGCCGGAGGCTGATAGGTCATCTGGGTTCATTTCAGATCCCATTAAATCAATCCCTGCGAATAACCATTTTCCTCTGGTCCG
>DASZXF010000834.1:0-2063 GCA_035546055.1 Ktedonobacteraceae bacterium | reverse complement strand
AGAGCGATAGGAGCAAAAGAGAGGGCATGACGCACCAGGCTATCGCGTTGAGCACGCGCGGCTACCGTATCTTCTGCCAGGACGAGCAATGAGTCGTCAATGGGAAAGTCCCCCTGATTGGGGATGCGAGCAATTGCCATGAAAGAGTCTCCTCTCGAATTTAAAAGAACTCGTATTGTTGCGTCGCGGGGATAGCAGGCCTCGCTACTGGTGGAGGCGCTGGCGGGATAGGAACAGCCGCTGGGGCTGGAGCCGCTGTGGCTACGGGAGCAGGCGTCGGACGCTTTTTCGCGCTGGTTGTCGCCTTTTTCTGCTCTTCCAGACGCACCCAGAAGCGCTGAAAGACCACATTAATCCCCTTTTCCTGCAACTGATCGAACGCGGATTCGTGCGTCAACTGGTGTTCGCGAAACCAGCCGCTTTCCCTGACCCCGGCAAAGTTCTGGATCAGGATCTGCACCAGGCGTCCCTCAGGATGACCATTGGCACGAAAGAGGACTGCGCGTATTTCGATATCACTGCCCTCAAACGTCTGATCCTCCATCGACCAGCCTCCTGCACGCTCCGGGAGAGCAGGTACTACCTCCTCCGTTGTCGCCGGTCCCACTGCCTTTGTGTCCGGCTGAGCAAGTGTCTCCTGCGGATCGAGATCGAAGGAGTCATCCAGCTGGCCCTGGTCGGGGGGAATAGGAATAGCAACCATACGTTATCCTCTCCCGGCATAGAGTGCCTGACTTGCCTCAACAAGCCTGGCCTGGGCAGCAGGGGCAATCTGAAAGTCGGCGTGGGCCTCTAGAAACGCCTGAAGCTCCTGCACGCTTTGCGACAGCGGTGGAATCAGCCAGTGGAAGCGTGGCTGGGTGGAGACGCGTCGACGAGGAATCCGCTTGATTTCCGCATTGAGCGCCTCGTCGCGCGGGAAGTAGACCGCGAACCAGTCCTCCTCCAGCATCACTTGATAATCGATGAGGCGCGCCTGCTCGGCAACCCCAGGCGCAAAGTCAAACCCGTAGCGGTCGGCGAAGGCCAGCAGGGCCGCACCGGCTCCGGGCTGAGGATGCACCAGGTAGTGGCGGGCTGGCTCTGTGTGCTTCTTGCCACCGGGGATTCGACCAAACGCGGTTTCCAGTTTTGCCTGGGCAGGAAAGAGGACCAGAAACTCTCCAGTTTCCCTGCGGGTGATATACCGTTGCTCTCCCACGCGGGGAGGCTGTGGCAGATCAGCATAGACTATCCCGGCGCGCTCCAGTTGGGCGTGGTATTTGCGCAGCATCTCCCAGGCTTCATAAAAGGCAGCGGGTGGCCAGAGATCCAGCGGTAAGAAGGCGAGCAAGCGCCCCAGGGGGGCATCGGGACCATTAAAGCCCTTTTCGTCCCGTGTCACAGCGCCATCGCAGACGGATGCAATGGCCACAATAGCGTTGTGGAGCATGAGATAACGTGAGCGGTCTCCCAGCGGATCGCTCTCTGCAGATAGACGCATACACTATCTCCTTTGTGTGTGTTCTACGTGTCGTGAAAAACTGTGAACGCCTGAGCGGCTGGTTCCCGCTCAGGCGTTCGGAATACTTATTTCTTTCTGGATGCTCCTCCCTTCTTCTTTTTACCGCCGACTCCCACCAGGGCACGTAAGGATGCCCACATATCCACTCCAGCTTCGGCCAGGATCGAAGTGCCTCCCTGCGTCACTGGCAAGGGCACAAGCGTCACCGTGCCCAGAGGAATGGGCGCTGGCTCCGGTTCCACTGACGACACCGGTGCCTCGGACGCGGACACACTGAGTGGCGGGGGGAGCTCTGGCGCGACCACAGTGGACTCCACCACCCGCCCGCGCTTTTTGGTGGGAGGCGCCTCTAATGGGGGGAGCGGAGGCGGCAAGACTAACGGGATCTGGCGTATCTCCTCCAGGAAGATCTGCGCCGGACTTTTGTCCCCTGGTTGCCGATGGTGCTCCGCTTCCAGACGAGCGGAATCCAGGCTGACCGCCTGGATAGCCGTCGCCAGGTCTTCTGTCTTGCCCAGCGTGCCCGCTTCCATTTCGGCCAGCATCTCACGGGCAACCT
>DASZXF010000833.1:0-1807 GCA_035546055.1 Ktedonobacteraceae bacterium | reverse complement strand
GCAACTGCTGGCAGCGATCCCAGTTCGTCCGAACGTCGGGCCAAGGGAACGCCTTCTCCATCGCCAGGACCGCCCGCCCCGCCCAGGTGCGCTGCTCCTCTTCTGCTAACGCCTCGCGCACCACCGCCTGGACTAACCGATGCACGCTTAGCGTCCGAGCCTCTCCATCCCGCTCCACCAGCAAATAGGTACGCAGGGCCAGCGGGTCAGCCGCGACAGGGGCCAGCCTGGGGCCAAGGACGCGTGCCCCTGTGGTCAGCAGGGCATCGGGAGCGAGAAACGCACAGAACCGCAGCAGATCAGCCGCAGCAGGATCCTGCGGCGCAACAGCGCGAAAGGAGAGATCCCAGGTGGTGGCCACCGGCTCGGGATGCTCTCGCCGGTTCGAGCGCTCTCTGAGCGGGCGGCTGTGGTGCTGCTCGTAGAGCTGTTGATAGTCTGCCACACTGAGCTGCTGCTTGCGGATATAGGCTCCCGCCTGGTCCGGCGCCAGAAGCTCCCCCCAAGCGCTCTTAGAGTGTGTCGGAACTACAAAGAAATCGAAGAAGCAAGCTTCAAACGAGTGAGAAAGCGTCGGATGGAAGCGACCTGGATAAAGGCTTCACTGCTGGAAGGCAAGCCCTCATAATCGCGAGCCAAGCGCCGAGAGCGGATGAGCCAGCCAAAGGTGCGCTCCACCACCCAGCGATGAGGCTGAACCTGAAATCGGCGTTGTGATGGCAGTTTGGAAACAATGTCCGTGCGCCATCCCAGGTGCGCCTTGACCCAGAGGGTCAGCTTCCCAGCGTAAGCACTGTCAGCGAAAAGCAGGCTCACGCGAGGAAAGCGACCCACCAGAGGATCGAGCAGCAGCGGTGCTCCTCGACTATCCACCAAACCCGCCGAATGAACCTTCACGGCAAGCAGATTCCCTTGCGTATCCACCAACAGGTGCCGCTTGCGGCCCCAGATTTTTTTTCCCCCCGTCGAAACCGCGCTCCTGGCCTCGAACGGGACTGGTTTTGATGGACTGGCTGTCGATAACAGCGGCGCTGGGTTCCGGTTGTCTCCCCGCCTGAGCTCGCACATGCTTGCGCAAGGCCGTCATCACCCGTTCCCAGGTTCCATCCAGCTTCCACTTGCGGAAGGAATAGTAGACCGTCTTGCCATTGGGCAGATCGTGGGGCATCTGCCTCCACGAGCATCCTGTGCGCAGCACATACAAGATCCCGTTGACGATTTCTCGCTGCGGGATCGGTTCGCGAGGTGAGTCGGCTGGCGGTTTGGGAAGGAACAGGGACAGGATCTCCCATTGCTCATCGCTGATATCCGACGGGTACCGTTTTCTGTTTGCTTGATCGCTCATTGTCACTCATCCTTTCTGCTTGCTTCCTTTTCTCTTTCCTCTTTCCTTATCGGCACATTCTTGGATTCCGACACACTCTTACAGGTATAGACTTTTTGGGAGGGCATCAAGAGAGAGCCTTGGAGCGCTGAGCCGCGCGCTGTTTTTGCCGACGGCGACGCTCTTTCTCTCGCGGAGTCTTGGTACCATGACGCACGGCAGGAGGCAGGTGCTTCTGAGGAGCGTCAATGGTCTGGGGCCAGGGTTGGGGGACCAGAAGTCCCAGGGGAAGCGGACAGGCCAGCCAACTGAGCGCCAGCAGGTGCAACCTGCCACGGACGACACAACTCAAGCGACGTGGAGGCGTCGAGCACGGGTGGTCGTGTCGCTTGCGCCGAGCCACATGAGCCGAGGGCAAGCGCTGCTCCAACGGAACCCGGTTCGCCTGTTGCTCCTGTTCGACCCTGGCCCCGACGCTCAGAC
>DASZXF010000832.1:0-8983 GCA_035546055.1 Ktedonobacteraceae bacterium | reverse complement strand
ATGAAGGGACAGTATCAGTCATCCCCACGTTTTCCAGCGCCGCAAGGCGTGTTTCCCCTCTCCACTCCAGGGAAAGGGGCGCAACCAGCGGTTGGGGCCGCCTCAGAAAAACCAGGGATAACTCATGAGGGACAGGGGGAGCAAGCGCGCTTGCTTCCCCTGTCCCTGTGTTCTCACGGCTACTTCCTGGGAACTACAGCAGCCCTTTGCTCTGCAAGAACTGTTTGGCCACGTTTTTGATCGCGGCGGACGACGACGCGCCGCCTTTGGTCATGGTAGCGACCTGATTCTGCAAATCGATGCTGACCTGAGTGGTCAGATCGGGGGCCAGCGGATTCAGGATCGTCGCGATGTCCGGGTATTTGCTCAGTACGCTATCGCGCACGATAGGTGCCGGGTGGAATTCCGGGAAACCGCTCTTATCGTCGGTCAGGAAGATGAAATCCTGCTGCGTCACCGAGCCATCGGTGGTGTAGCAGACAACTGCCTGAGCCTGGCCGGACGTGACCGCCTTAAAGCCAATGGCGTAATCCACTTTATCCAGGCTCTTGAAGCTCTTGGTGTCAAAGCCATAGACCGGTTTCAAACCATCGATGAACGAGATGCCATCGCTGGGCGAAGCCAGGGCCAGGTTTTTGACCTGCGGAGCCAGTTGCGAAATGGTGGTGATGTTGCCCAGTTTGGCCGCCTCGCTCTTTGATGTGCAGAGAGCGTAGCCGTCGTTGAGCGGCGCATAATCCAGCCAGGTGATATGGAATTGCTGCTCGTAAGCCGCTTTAACCGCATCGTAGTCTTTCTGCGGATCATGAGCCGGGGCGATGTTAAGCTGGTTCAGGCCCGTGGCGGTGAACTCAGGATAGAGATCGACCGAGCCGCTTTTAATGGCCTGGGAAATAATCAGGCTGTTGCCCAGTGCCAGCTTGAGCGTTACCTTGTAACCGGCTTTTTCCAGCAGCAGGTCATACATCTGAGCCAGTAATTGACCTTCTGTATCCAGCTTGCTGGCCACAACAATCGGGCCTTTCGTGGTGTTGCCCGAAGTAGTAGAGCCGGTGCCGGCTGCGCCGCCGCAGGCTGACAGAAGCAGCGTGAGCAGCAGACCAAGCGACAGCAGCAATGTTTTCGCTTTTAAGAAGCGAGCCATGTGTTCCTCCTCAAAAATAAACAGACAAATCGAGCGGGTCTATCTCTATCAGACCCTGGCAGTTTCCAGTGAACGCGTCGGGGAGAGTCCAGCGGGGGTCAACAGACGCTCCAGTCCACTCATGCAGCCTTCGACAAGCAGGGCAATGATGGAGACCGGGAGCGCACCCGCGAGAATCTCGGTGGTGTGCAGGGTATAAAACCCATCAACAATGTAATCCCCGTAGCCTCCAGCGCCGATAAAGGCGGCCAGGGGCGCGGTGGCGATAATCTGGATCGCAGCGGTGCGAATTCCGGCGGCAACGATGGGGAGGACCAGGGGGAATTGAACGCGGGCAATAATCTGCCATCTGGTCATGCCCATACCCCTGGCGGCGTCGATGATCGAGCCATCGATATCGCGCAGGCCGGTATAGGTATTTAAAAGAACCGGCGGGATGCCCAGGATAATCAGCGCGGTCACGGCAGGGCGAAAACCTACACCCAGGTAGGGCAGGACCGCGATCAGAAAGGCAATGACCGGGATGGCGCGCATCAGGCCGCTCACATTAATGGCGATAAAGGCCAGGAGTCCGCTGCGCGAAACCGCGAAGCCCAGCCCGACTCCGATGACAATAGCGGCCACGATGGAAACCAGGCACAACTGGCAGAAAACCAGCGACGTGCTCGCGAAATGGTTATTGGGGTCGGTATAAAATGCCCAGAGATCTTGCATATGCGATGTACCTGCCCTTTCTACGAAACAGAGAGCGCGCCACGTCCGCGATTGAGCGCAACTTGCAGACCGAGCAGCAACAGATCAACCAGCACCGCCAGCCCGGCCAGGAGAATCGCCCCGGCCACCACCGCGTCAAGCTGTCCATTGGCGATGTTTTTAAAGATCAGGTCGCCCAGTCCGCCCTGCGCCACCAGTGAGGCCAGCGAAGCAATGCCAATGGTCGTCACCGTCGCAATGCGTATTCCGGCGATAATCGTCGGCAGCGCCAGCGGCAAACGTACCCGCAAGAAGATCTGGAAGCGATTCATTCCCATGCCTTTGCCCACTTCGATCAAAAGAGGATCGACATTATTGACCCCGGCCACAATATTGCGAATGAGAACGAGCTGCGTGTAGAGCACCAGCGGAATCAAAATTGTGGGCAGGTCAAGGCCGGTAAAGGCGATCAAGAAAGCCACCATGGCAATGCTGGGAATGGTATAGAGCACATCGGCCAGCGCGATGAGCGGCCCATAAATGCTCTTATAGCGCGCGGCCAGCAGACCCAGCGGGATGGCAATCGCCAGAGAAATAAGCATAGTCAGACCAACCAGCCAGAGATGCTGAATGAACAGGTTAGGGATACTCTCCGGGTCGGTCAGATCGTAGTTATACTGGCTCAATAAATATTGCATGTTTCTCCCGCCCCTATATCCGGCTCTCGGCCTGCTCGTTCGCCGGCTGCTCGTTTTTCGCGCGAGCCGTCGTAATCTCGCGGTTGATGCTGGCCAGGGTGATCGGGCCAAGCGTCGTCGTGCCATCGACAATCGCCAGTGCCGGTGAGCGCGTCTGCAGGAGCTGGAGCATAGCATCGAGCAGTGTGGCATGAGCTGCGCAGACAGGTAATTCCTCCCTGTTTTCCAGGTTCAGCGCGGCCTCGTGATCCAGCGCGGCAGTGACCGGTAAATATTGCAACTGGCGCAGCGTGTTATCGGCTCCCACCAGTTGACGTACAAAATCATTCGCGGGCCGGGTCAGCAATTCGATAGGCGAGCCAATCTGCACCAGTTTGCCCTCGGAAAGCACCGCAATCTGATCTCCCAGCTTGAATGCCTCATCAACATCATGTGAGACAAACAGCACCGTTTTGCGTACCCCGCGTTGAATGCGCAGCAGCTCGTCCTGCATACGCGTGCGTGTAATCGCATCCAGCGCGCCAAAGGGTTCATCCATCAGCAGAATAGTCGGATCAGTCGCCAGCGCGCGCGCCAGGCCCACGCGCTGCTGCTGACCGCCGGAAAGCTGGCGGGGATAGCGTTTGCGGTACTCCGCCGGAGGGAGTCCGACCAACTCCAGAAGTTCATCGACGCGCCGGTTGAGCGCCGCACGCGTCCATCCTCCGGCGATCTCGGCGGTCACGCGAATGTTTTCCGCGATGGTCATATGCGGAAACAAACCCACCTGCTGAATAACATAGCCGATGCGCCGGCGCAACTGAGTGGGATTCTCCTGCAAAATATTTTTCCCATCAATGAAAATAGCGCCACCCGTAGGCTCGATCAGGCGGTTCGTCATGCGCAGGAGCGTGGTTTTGCCCGACCCGGACGTACCAAGCAGCATACAGATCGCCCCCTCCGGCACCTCAAACGTCACCGCGTCAACAGCGGGCTTGCTCGCTCCCCTGTACTGCTTGCTGGCCTCCGCGAATGCAATTTTCGCCATGCGTTGATACTCTCCTTCATACCTGCCCCACAACTGGACCAGGGCAGTTTTTTCTGTCCCCGCGACAAACAAAGATAATGCGCCATAGCTGGCAAGACTCGCCACGTGCTTGATGTGTTCCGCTTATCCTCTTCTTCAGGACGAATGAACTGCCTGATAAGGTTCAAACATTTTTACTAACTCAAGAACAGGCAAAAAAAATTCCCCGGCAGCGGCCAATTTACCCCGTTTTGCAATAAATTAGTACAAATATGCAAATTTGCTATGCATTCAGCGCTACTCATGCCGGCGATCAGCCGTCAGTGCTTTATTGTACGCTATTTTGTACTAGGATATCCAATATGAGAGCCGCCACTTCGTTTACAGTGGAAAAATTGGGCAAGGCCGCCTCGCCTGCCGCTGTTGCGTATCCGGTGTGCTCGCCAGCCTGCGAGATCGTACCTCTTCCCGCCTGCTGCTGTGGATTTTGTCGTAAATTGGGTGATATGCGCAATTTTTGCTGTTCGCTCTATTTGTTGAACAACATAAACCGCTTCAGCCGTCGATCTCCAGCAGGGGCAGAAGATCGCTCAGGGAATGGATGAGCAGACAGTCGATCTGTTCTGGCCTGACCTGGCGTTTGCGGTCCAGCAGAATGGGGATCATGCCCGCCGCGCGTGCTCCCAGCACATCCTGCGTGTACGAATCGCCGATGTGAATGGCGTAATCCGCCACGCTGTTCGCGCGTTCCAGGGCGGTCTCGTACAGCAGCGCCGAGGGCTTGGCGTGGCCGGTGACGGACGAAATCAGCAGGCAATCGAAGTATTTATTGAGGTTGAGACGCTGGAAAATTGGACCCAGCGAGTGGCTCCAGTCAGAAATAGCCCCCAGGGTATATTTCTTGCTGGCGTGCAGCGCTTGCAGGGTAGGCAGGACATCAGGATACATCTGCCAGCTTGTATGTTTATCGTATTCATAGGCAATGGTGCGTGCCAGGTTGCGCAAATGCTTTTCGCCATGCTCAATCATCAGCGGTTGCAGCATTTCCATGTAATACATGATCCAGAACTCGCGAATACTGACATCGCTGGCCCAGACGTAGCGATTGGCGCGCATATGGCGCAGGAAGAAATCTTCGGCTCTGGCGCCCTGCTTCACCAGTTCTTCTTCAGTTAGATGGAAGCCCAGACGTTGGCATACCTGGAGGCAAATTTCTAAATCCGAGGGATAGGCATAGAGAAGAGTGAGGCCTACGTCGAAAAAGATAGTCCGAATGGCCTGTGGTTGCTCCAACTGCATGGGTTCTCCTTTCCACCCGGCAAATATCCTCCTGCCGCGCTAATGAGGATACTGAAACTCGTGTAACAAATTCCTGGAGAAATGACCTCTGCTTCAGGTACTTATCACATGTCTATTATCAAAATGTGGTAAACACACGTGTTTACGAGTGTGCCTGAACTTTATCAGAATATGTGCTTGCACCTGCGTTACTCGCTGGATGGTGAAGATGTTGCGGCGCATTTGGCCGCAACATCTTCACCATCCAGCACAACTGGCCAGCCTTCTTGCTGAAAGGCGTTCAGGCACGCTCTAAGGATACGCCTGTTTAGCTCTGTCTCTGGTATACTGCATCGGCGGCGGCCAGCGCGGCTCCGCTGGGAGGCGTAAAGCCGCAGCGTGGCAGGACGTGTTCGAGCGCTGTCAGGAACAGCGAGACGTTTTTGCGCTGGGCGTTGTAGCCCATCATGCCGACGCGCAGCATGCGGCCCTGGAGCTTGCCCATGCCGCCGCTGACCTCGATATCATAGGCTTCGAGTAACTGGCGGCGGACCGCCGGCTCGTCGGTGCCCTCGCGCAACAGCACAGTAGCCAGCACTGGCAACTCGTAACCCGGAGCGGTCAGAATGTTCAGGCCCATGGCTTTAATGCCCGCCCGCAGAGCCTCGCCGTGCAGGTTGTGCCGTGCCCAGCGCGCTTCCAAACCTTCTTCAAGCAGCAGACGCAGGGCTTCGTGCATGGTATAGACGAGATTACTGGAGGCCGTATGATGGTACGCGTGTTTGCCTGCCCAGTAATTCTGTAGCTTGAGCAGATCGAGATAGTAGCTTTGTACAGGGCGTTTGCGCTGCTCGATTACCCTGACCGCGCGCTCATTTAGCGTCACCGGAGCCAGGCCAGGCAGCGCGCCCAGGCATTTTTGACTTCCAGCATAGCTGGCGTCGATCTTCATGCCATCGACATCCACCGGTATGCCGCCCAGGCCGCAGACCGAATCGACCACGAACAGCGCTCCATGAGCGTGCGTGATGCGTTCCAGCTCCTCCAATGGCTGTCGCAAACCCGTAGAGGTCTCGGCGATGGCCGTGGCGAACATTTTGACCCCTGGATGTTCCCGAAAGGCCTGTTCAAGCTGCTCAGGCTGCAGCGGCTGACCCGCTTCCGTCTCAACGATAAATGCCTGCGCGCCCGCGCGCTCCGCTATCTCTTGAATCTTCCCACTGAAGAAACCCAGGCTGCCGACAATCAGCGTATCGCCTTCTTCGAGCAAATTGGTCAAAACCGCCTCGGCTCCAGAGAAGCCAGAGCCGGAAACACATAGCGTCAGCTCGTTGCGGGTCTGGAAGACCGCGCGCAGCATCTGCGCCGTCTCTTCCAGCATGCCGATAAACGCCGGGTCCATATGTCCCAATTGCGGAGCCGCCGCCATGCGCAACACGCGCGGATCGACATTGCAGGGACCAGGGCCGAGCAGTAGTCGGTAAGGAGGGTTTAATTCAGCAGTCAGCATATTATTCGTTTTAGTCGTGTCCATGATCGATTGTGCCATGAGAAATGGCCTGCCTTTCCTACCGTGAGCGGGTGCAGCGCTGCGCCCGCGCCGGAACTATCTCTGAGCACATCGAGCAGGCGGATGAAATACGGGCCGCTCAACAGATGTGAGCGACCCCGCATATAATCAGGCCGTTGCTTCGGCTTCAAAAAGATGCTGTAGTTTATCCGCCTGATCGACTGTGATCAGATTATCAATAAACTCGTCGAGCTCACCGTTGAGCACGCCGGGAAGATTGTGCCGGGTATAACCAATGCGGTGATCGGTAACGCGATCCTGCGGGAAGTTATACGTGCGAATCTTTTCGCTGCGGTCGCCCGTTTGCACCTGGGAGCGGCGCGATTTGCTCAACTCTTCCTGCCGCCGCGCCTCCTCCAGATCCCACAGACGCGCTTTCAACACGCCCAGGGCTTTCAGCTTGTTTTTCAATTGCGACTTTTCATCCTGACAGGTCACAACCAGTCCGCTCGGCAGGTGCGTGATGCGCACTGCGGAGTCGGTAGTATTGACACTCTGCCCGCCGTGGCCCGTGGAGCGATACACATCTACGCGAATATCCGTCTCTTTGATCTCAATCTGAATATCATCGTCAGCCTCGGGCAGCACAATCACCTTGGCGGTGGACGTATGGATGCGCCCGTTGGACTCGGTAACGGGAACGCGCTGGACGCGATGGGTGCCGCCCTCGTACTTCATCCTGCTGTACGCGCCTTTTCCTTTTACCACAAAGGTCACGTCTTTCACGCCGCCCTGGCCCGTTTCGTTGATATCCATAATCTCAATCTTCCAGCGCCGGTTATCCGCATAGCGCGTATACATGCGGAAAAGTTCGCCCGCGAACAGGGCCGCCTCGTCGCCGCCTGCTCCGCCCTGGACCGTGACAATCGCGTTTTTCTCGTCCATAATGTCCCTCGGCAGCAGGGCAATCTGCACCTCCTCCAGCAGCTTCTCCTTGACCTCCCGTAAACGCGTTACTTCTTCATAGGCCAGTTCGCGCATTTCGAGGTCATCCCCTTCATACATCTCCTGCGCCTCGGCTAACTGCTGATCCACGCTCTGAATCTCGCGGTACTTCTGCACTACTTCTTCCAGTTCCGCGTGCTCGCGTCCATAGCGCTGAAGCTGCGGAATATCGTTGACGATCTCTGGACGCGCCATCAGATCATTTAATTCTTCGTAGCGTTCTGCCAGACTGGCAAGCTTTTGTACTAAATCCATGTGGGTTTCCATCTCTACTTTATCGTTGGGGTGCTCTACTCATCAAGCTGTCCCGGCACTTTTTGCTCTCCAGCGGTACCCCAGGTCGCGTGAATAAATCAGAGCTCGCTGCCGGGCATATGGCTTTCTCTGCATATCATAGTAATCGGCTCCTCAAGCAAAGAGCCTGTGGAAGACAAAGGAGGACTTCGCTACCCGGCGGCCAGCAGGTAGCGCTCAACAGTAGCGCGACGGAGATGATTATGTGCGTATGTCGCGTGTGTTCTCAGCATGGCAGATAATCTTCGTGCTTGCATATCTATAGTATAGCACCTTTTTGGCTTTCCCTCAAAGCGAAAAAACTCCCCGAGAGTCTTTCTTTTTTGCCAAAACCACGAAAATGGAAGAGCAGCCTGCCTGAAGGGCTGACCCGGTAGTGTCGCAACTGAGCTGCCGCAGCGCTCGTCGGCGCAATAAAGCTATCACAGATCCGCCAGATCGGCTTCTCAAGCGCGCCGAGGGAGATGGGCCAGGTCATTGACCACATAGACCACGCGCTGCAGGCTGTTTGTGCGCACGACACTGATCGAGGTATTCGCCGCCGGGAAGAAGAAATCTTTCTCCATACCCAGTGCTTCAGCCAGGTAAGCGTTGATCACCCCGCCGTGGCAAAAAATCAGGACGCGCTCCCCCTGATGGCGGTGCGCGATGGCATCAATGGCCTCAACCACGCGCAGGCGAAACTCATGCGAGGACTCGCTATCGGGAATGGCGTCCCAATGCCCGGAACTACCAGCCAGGCGCACAATCTCCAACTGACGCGCCTGCAGCGCCCTGGTCAATTCTTCCAGATTGCTGACATCCGCCGGCAGAGGAAAGGGATTGCCCAGGCGAATCTCTTTGATGCCCGGCACAATCGTCAACGGCAGGTGCAGATATTCCAGCAAAGGCGCCGCCGTCTCCTGGCAGCGGCGTAAAGGACTGCTATAGGCCGCGTTAAATCCCCACGACCTGAGCCGTTCGGCCAGCGCCCGCGCCTGCTCTCGTCCCATACGACTGAGCGGAAGATCATCATACACCCCGCTGGGAATAATCTCGTCGGCTTCAGGAATCGCATCAGCATGGCGAATAAGAAAAAGTTCAGCCGCCCCGCCGCGTCGCATCAAAAATGGATCATCCATGGATATCCCTACCTTTATCTACCTTTGCCAATCTATGTCAGCTTCAAGACAGGATCAACGCAGCCAGGCCGCGTACTGCAAACGACTGGAGGGTATCTCGCAGTCTCAAGGCGGGCTGGCAACTGTCCGGTCAGCGCAACTTCGCCTGTTCTCCATTGTCTCTTCTCTTCTATTCTACCATAGAGCCTCGCTGCTTCTTCCAGGCGGTGGGAATAATTTCGCCATCCACCGCGT
>DASZXF010000831.1:0-8027 GCA_035546055.1 Ktedonobacteraceae bacterium | reverse complement strand
CTTTCATGTATCGCTTTTTCCTCTCCTGATAATTTTACTTATGTTGCTCGCCATGCCTCCCCACCCCCAAAAGAAGAATGATGCAGGGCCAGCCGGGCTGCGCCCGGCTGGCCCTGCATCATTCTTCTTTTGGGGGTGGGGAGGCATGGCGAGCAACATAAGTAAAATTATCAGGAGAGGAAAAAGCGATACATGAAAGGCCTTGTGGCCGCCAGGCCAGACCTTGACTTTTGTTAAATTAGCGGGTATAATCTTGACAATTTGAACAGAGTTCCAGAGTAACCAATCCTTGAAAAGGCACAGTATCATCATGGGTTTGCACGGGGAAAGACAAACAATACAGGCACGGTCAGTTCTGACCTCTCCCCTTTTCCATTTCCCGGATGGTCCGGCGCCCGACATTCTTTTTTTCCTCTCCCCGTTGATTCGGGAGAGAGGTTTTTTTTTGACATCAAAAAGCCGAACAAGACCGCAGGCCAGGGTTCAGGGTTTGTCTCTGCCTGATCCCTGAGCGTAGACAGCGGCCAGTTTGGGCGCCTTTCCCTGGCGGCGTAAGGCATCACCAGCCAGCCAACGCGCGAAGAAGCACGGTTCCCAGGCGCAAGAGAGGGTTTTGTCGCGCTGGCAAAGAAGAAAATAATGACCTGTCAACCGGTCGTCTTTACCAGCATTGAAGGATCACAGAGGTATTATTACACATCGTCCAGCAGGAGGTTTTGAGTATGAGCAATGTCACGATGTCTCCCTTCTCCGAGGTGGAAGTCATTCAAGGAAATTTTTATGGCAAAGATATCGTCTCACTCGATCAATTCACAGTCGAGGATCTCTTTACCGTCTTCCACCTCGCTCGCCAGATGAAAGAGCTGGTTCAGCGCAGTGAACCCTCGCAGATTCTGGCAGGCAAGATTATTTCCCTCCTGTTCTTTGAACCCTCCAGCCGCACGTTTGCCTCGTTCGCCAGCGCGGTGAAGCGCCTGGGCGGGCAAACGCTGGATATCCAGAACCCGGAAACGGTAACTTCGGTGCATAAGGGCGAGACGTTCGAGGATACCATTCGCGTCTTTGAGGCGTATTCGGATGCGATTGTCCTGCGCCATCCACGTTCGGGGGCCGCGCGGGCCGCTGCGGAGGCCGCGCAGTTCGTGCCGCTGGTCAACGCGGGCGATGGCACAAATGAGCATCCCACGCAGACCCTGCTGGATCTCTGCACGCTCTATGAGCGCTTTGGCCGCCTGGATCACCTGACCGGGCTGCTGGCAGGCGACGCGCTGAATAGTCGCACGATGCATTCGCTGATGCGCGGCCTCTCACTCTTTCCCGGCAACCGCCTGTACATCCTGGCGCCTCAGAAACTCCGGCTGACACGTGATGATTATGTGCATATTCCGTCGCGCGGGGTTGAACTGATTGAATTGAGCGATGTGAATGAGATTCCGCCAGAGTGCCATTTCTGGTACTGGACACGTATCCAGAAGGAACGCTTCTCTTCACTGGATGAATACTATGAACTGGCAGCCGGAAAGTTTGTTGTGACGCCTGAACTGTTGACGCGACGCGCTAGCAAGGATATGATCTTACTGGACCCGCTGCCACGCGTTGGCACTATCGACTCCGCCGTCGATCAGGATGAGCGAGCGGTGTACTTACGTTCACAGATTCGTAACGGCCTTTACACGCGCATGGCCCTGCTGGCGTTACTTCTTGCGCCGTATCCTCTCGCGAACTAAAAAGGCACGCAGGTTAGATTTTCTATCGCCTCGCTGTACAACGATGTATAGAGCAAGTACGAGAAAAAATCACACACTCTATCAGGAAAGGTACAAACGAAAGCATGGCAATTTACCAGCGTACTTTTACAGCGCCTACCCAATCCGACAAGTCTCACGATGACAATGAACCGCTTGTGCCTTCTGTCAGGCGCGGCACACTGATCCTGGAAGATGGTACTCAGTTCGAGGGCACGGCCTTTGGCGCTGAAACTTCTATCAGTGGCGAGGTGGTCTTCTGTACCGGTATGGTGGGCTATCCCGAAGCCATGACAGATGCATCCTATACCGGGCAAATTCTGGTTATGACCTACCCGATTATTGGCAATTATGGCGTCCCTGAGTCGGCTCTGTGGGAAGATGATCGCATTCGTATATCTGGACTCATCGTATCCAATTACATTGATACCCCTTCACATGTGCAGAGCACGATGAACCTGGGCACCTGGCTGAAACGCGAGGGGGTGCCCGCGCTGGAAATCAAGGATACACGCCGTTTGACGCAGCATATCCGTATCCATGGCACGCTGCTGGGCAAGATTGTTTTTGACGAGGATGTGCCGTTCTACGATCCTGACCTGGATAATCTGGTGGCACGTGTTTCGACACGCGAGGTACAGGTTGAGGGTGAGGCTACGGCGGAGACGACGATTGCGCTGATCGATTGTGGCGCCAAGCGCAATATTGCGCGCAGTCTGCTGGCGCGCGGGGTGCGCCTGATTACGGTACCCTGGGACTTTGATCTCTTTGCCCCGGATCTCGATTTTACCTTCGATGGTATCCTGGTTTCAAATGGTCCCGGCAATCCCAAGCTGGCGACGAAGACGATTGAGACGCTGCGCACGGCGATGGCGCGCAGGGTACCGGTTATGGGCATCTGCCTGGGCCATCAACTCCTGGCCCTGGCCGCTGGCGGGGATACCTACAAGCTTAAATTCGGTCATCGCAGCCAGAATCAGCCCTGCCTGTTGCGGGAGAGCAAGCGCTGCTATATCACGACGCAAAACCACAGCTTCGCCGTTGGTACGCTGCCGGAGGGCTTTAAACCCTGGTTCATCAATGCCAACGATGGGAGCAACGAGGGCATCCATCACGAGAGTCTGCCATTCTTCTCGGTGCAGTTCCATCCTGAGTCGATGCCTGGACCAATTGACACTGACTGGCTCTTTGACTACTTCCTGGAGCGAGTTGTAGCTGAGAAGGGGGATCATCGCTAAAGTGGCAAATTTACGGAAAGTGCTGGTGTTGGGAGCGGGCGCACTCAAGATCGGGCAGGCCGGAGAGTTCGACTACTCCGGCTCCCAGGCTCTCAAGGCTCTCCAGGAGGAGGGCATTGCGACGGTTCTGGTGAATCCAAATATCGCAACTATTCAGACCTCTCAACTCCTGGCTGATCAGGTCTATTTTTTACCCGTGACTCCTTTCTTTGTGGAGAAGGTGATTGAGAAGGAGCGCCCCGATGGCATTCTCCTCTCCTTCGGCGGCCAGACGGCGCTGAACTGCGGCATTGAACTGCACAAGCATGGCGTGCTGGAGAAGTATGGCGTGCGCATCCTGGGGACGCCGATTTCGGCGATTATTCTGACTGAGGACCGCGAGGAGTTCGCCACCCATCTGCGCAAGATCAATATCCCGACGCCGCAGAGCCGCACGGCGGAGACGCTGGAGGAGGCGCTGACCATCGCGCGAGAGCTGGGCTATCCGGTGATGATTCGCGCGGGCTACGCGCTGGGCGGCCAGGGTTCGGGTATCGCGCACAGCGAGGAGGAACTGCGCCAGATTGTGAGCGGCGCGCTGGCCTTCGCACCCCAGGTCTTGATTGAACAATACCTCCACCATTATAAAGAAGTGGAATATGAGGTGGTGCGCGACCGCTTCGATAACTGCATTACGGTCTGCAACATGGAGAACATGGACCCGCTGGGCATTCACACTGGCGAGTCGGTGGTGATCGCGCCCAGCCAGACCCTGACCAATAGCGAGTACCATATGCTGCGCCTGGCGTCGATTGAGATTGTGCGCAGCCTGGGCATTGTGGGCGAGTGCAATGTACAGTACGCGCTCGATCCCAAAACTTCGCGCTACTTTGTGATTGAGGTCAACGCGCGCCTTTCGCGCAGTTCCGCGCTGGCCAGCAAGGCGACCGGCTATCCCCTGGCCTACGTGGCGGCGAAGCTGGGCCTGGGCTACGGTCTGACCGAACTGACTAACCGGGTGACGGGCGTGACGCAGGCTTGCTTTGAGCCGAGCCTGGACTATGTGGTGGTCAAGATTCCGCGCTGGGATCTGGAAAAGTTCAAGAATGTGGACACCACGATTGGCACGGGTATGAAGTCGGTCGGCGAGGTCATGGGCATTGGACGCACCTTTGAGGAGGCGTACCAGAAGGCGATTCGCATGCTGGACCTGGGCCTGGAGGGCGCGACGGCCCTGAACGTCTTCAATCGGCGTCTCAGCGAAGAGGAGATCATCGAGAAATATCTGTACAGGCCCACGCCCAAGCGTATGTTCGCCCTGCCGGTAGCCATGCGCCAGGGTCTGAGCGTCAAGCAGGTTCACGAGATTACCGGTATTGATCCCTGGTTCCTGATGCGCATTGAACATATCCAGGCATGTGAACAACAATTGCACGAGAAGCAGGAGCTTTCTTCGGCTGAACACCTGCGCGAACTCAAGCAACTGGGCATTTCGGATAAGCGCATCGGCGAGCTGATCGGCAAGAGCGGTCTGGAGATTCGCACCCTGCGCAAGCAACTGGGCGTCATCCCGGCCATGCTGCAAATCGATACCCTGGCCGGCGAGTTCCCGTCCAATACCAACTACCTCTACATGACCTACAATGCCGATCACAACGACATTGAGCCGCTCCAGCAGGAGGGCGTGATTGTGCTTGGCTCCGGTCCCTACCGCATCGGCTCCTCGGTTGAGTTCGACTGGACCAGCGTGAGCACAGTTGAGGCGCTGAAGCAGTATCAGAAGCGCGCGATTATCATCAACTGCAATCCTGAAACCGTTTCGACCGATTATGATACCTCGGATCGCCTCTACTTCGAGGAACTGACCTTCGAGCGCATCGCCGATATCTGCGAGTTCGAGCACCCCTATGGGGTGATCGTCTCGGTGGGCGGGCAGACGCCGAACAATCGCGTCAAGGCGCTGCACAACTACGGTTTCCCCATCCTGGGCACCAGCGCGGCCAATATCGACCGCGCGGAGGATCGTCACAAGTTCTCCAAACTGCTCGACAGGCTGGGGATTCGCCAGCCTGCCTGGGCCTCGTTCAGCAGCCTGGAAGAACTGCGCGCCTTCGCTGAGCGCGTGGGCTACCCGGTGCTGGTGCGCCCGTCCTACGTGCTCTCAGGCAGCGCGATGAAGGTCTGCTACGACCAGGAGCAACTGGAACGCTACACGCGCGAAGCCTCGGAGGTTTCGCCGGAATACCCGGTGACGGTCTCGAAGTTCTTCCAGAAGGTCAAAGAGATTGAACTGGACGCGGTGGCTCAGCACGGCGAAATCAAGGCCTCCGTCATCTCCGAGCATATCGAGAACGCGGGCGTGCATTCGGGCGATGCCACGATTGTCCTGCCGCCGCAGACCATCAACGACGAGACGCGCACGCGCATCGAGGAGGTTGGCCGCGCGGTGGCTCAGGCGCTGGAGATCACCGGTCCCTTCAATATTCAATTCCTGGCCAAAGAGAATCAGGTCTACGTCATCGAGGCCAATCTGCGCGCCTCGCGCACCTTCCCCTTCATCTCGAAGGTGACGGGCGTGAACATGATCTCGCTCTTTGTGGATACGCTGTTCAACGAGCACGTCCCGGCCATCACGATCCCGCAGCTGGCGTTCACGGCCATCAAGGCGCCGCAGTTCTCCTTCTCACGCCTGACCGGGGCTGATCCCATTCTGCACGTTGAAATGGCCTCGACGGGTGAAGTGGCCTGCTTCGGCGAGGACATCGAGGACGCGTATCTGAAAGCCATCGTCGCGACCGGCGGGCACGTACCTGAGAAGGGCATTTTCATCTCCCTGGGCGGACAGGACAAGAAGCAGCGTTTCCTGGAAAGCGCGCGCTTGCTGGCCACGCTGGGTCTGCCGCTCTATGCCACCGAGCAGACCAGCCGCTTCCTGCGCGAACACGGCATAGAGACGACTATGCTCTACAAGCTGCATGAGCAGAAAGAGCCGAACATCATGACCTACTTCCGCGATCACAGGGTCGATCTGGCCATCAATGTCGTGGATAGCTTTTATGTCCATCAGCAGGAGGAGGACGACGGCTACGCCATCCGTCGCTACGCCATCGACCACAATATTCCTCTGTTCACCAAAATCAAACAGGCCCGCCTCTTCGCCCGCGCGCTGGTGGAGAAAGACCTGGCGACCATCCCCATCAAATCGTGGAGCGATTACACGAAGTAGATGTATGTGTGCGGTTCGCTTGACTGCCACTCCTGCCACCCCCCGTTTGGGCAGGAGTGGCAGTCAAGCGAAGTGGCGCGCGAGTTTGGCAGGTAGTTGTTGAACTGCCTGCATGAGAAAGTGAGAGGTGTTGAACGGTATGGCCACGAAAATCATGGGTTCGCTGGTGTTGCCGGAGCGCGTGGTGGAAGGCACGCTGGTGATTGAAGAGGGTAGGATTGCGCAGATTGAAGAGGGCTTCACGGCCCAGGCCGGAGAGGCGCTGGACTTTCGCGGGAAGTATCTGCTGCCGGGGCTGATTGAGATTCATGGCCATATGCGCGAACCGGGTCTGGAGTACAAGGAAGACATTCCCCACGGCACGCGCGCTGGCCTGGCGGGCGGCTATACGCTGATTCTGGATATGCCCAATACGCGGCCACCTACCACGACGCCCGCGCTGCTGGAGGAGCAGATTCAGCGCTACACTGGCCGCTCCTACTGCGATTTCGCGATCAATATGGGCGTGGCGCGCGATAGCATCCAGGAGTTGCGCGACGTTGACCCTGCGAAGATCACCGGCGTGAAGATCTTCGCGGCAGGACACGGTACAGCTCTGACGACGATTCCCCATCTCAACGAACTGGCGCAGATCTTCGAGATTCTGGGTCAGCGCGGCATTATGGCGATTGTCCACGCGGAAAATCAGGAGTTGATCGACTACTTCACCGGCCAGTATCGCGCGGCGGACAAGCACTATCCGGCGGCCTGGACGGAGGCGCGCAACCTCTCGGTGATTCTGACCTCGGTACTGGAGATGATCGCCCTGGCCCGCCACTTCGGCGTGAAACTGCACCTGCTGCACCTCTCGACGCCGGAGGAGTTCGCGGCTGTGGAGTTCGGCAGGAGCATCGGCGTGGATGTGACCGGCGAGACGACGACGGTCCACCTGTCCTTTACCAGCGCGGACTACGAGCAGTATGGCAATATGATCAATATCGCGCCGGCCCTGCGTTCGCCTGCGGATCAGGAGCAGCTCTGGCAGCTCTTGCGCGCGGGCAAGATCGACGCGGTGATTACGGACCACGCGCCTCATACCCTGGAGGAGAAGCGTAAGGAGAGCGTCTGGGAGGTTTCCTCCGGGATGCCGGGTCTGCAAGAGGCGGTGCCGGTGCTGGTGAGCAACTGGCTGAAGCGCTTCGGCAGGGAGACGCTTGAAGAGGGACTGCTGCGCATCGCTCAGGTGACCTCGCAGAATATCGCTCGCGTCTTCGGCTTCGCGCGCAAAGGCGGCCTGCTCGCTGGCAAGGACGCGGACCTGGTGGTAATCGACACTGAGCAGCCCTGGCGCGTCACATCAGCCGATCTTTTCACCAAAAATCAATGGTCGATCTACGAAGGTCAGGCATTGTTCGGCAGACCCGTGGCGACCTTCCTGCGCGGACAACTGGTCTATCGCGATGGACAGATTGTCGGTGAACCCCAGGGCCGGCACGTAGTACGATAAGCAGCAAGGAGCCAGATATGACGCACAATACCCCCTTCTTTGATCCAGCCAGGAGCTACGAGGCCAATTACAGCGAAGGACCATTTGGCGCTTTCAACGATGGCCAGGTTTGCGCGCAGAGCGGCGAACCTGCCTGGCAAGTCTGTGGACAGGCGGTTCATCTGCCCTTCGGCATCCCGGCGGGTCCGCTGCTGAACGGAAAATACGTCAAAGCGGCGCTGGACAAAGGCTTTGATATTCCGGTTTACAAGACGGTCAGAACGCGCAAATACGCCAGCGCGCCCTGGCCCAACGTGCTCTCTGTGCGCGTGCCGGCCCCTGAGCTGAGCTTTGCAATGGCCGAGCAAGGGCTG
>DASZXF010000830.1:0-1817 GCA_035546055.1 Ktedonobacteraceae bacterium | reverse complement strand
GAACGTCGCCATCGCCAGCGATTACAAATTCCACTGGGACGCGACCAACGACTACAGCCGCCAGGGTATAACCAGCACCGCCGCCGTGAGTCCCTACATTCCTGTCTACCGTAACGGCACACTGGTCTTCGGTCAGGAGCCAGGCGGCAGCACAGGGACCCCAACGCCACCTCCGACCAGTACCCCGACGAAAACGCCAACGAGCACACCCACGCAGACGCCAACCCAAACGCCGACCAGGACACCCACGCAGACGCCGACCAGTACTCCGACGAGGACACCCACGCCGGGTACCACGCCGACCAGCACTCCGACCTCGACGGGCGCGCGGACCAGCGTGCATTATGCTGTGACCAATCAGTGGCAGGGCGGCTTTGGCGCGAGTATCACCATCACCAATACCAGCTCGACGGCCATTAACGGCTGGACCCTGGTTTTCAGCTTCCCCAGCGGCCAGACGGTCACCCAGGGCTGGAACGGCAGCTTTACCCAGAGCGGAAGCAGGGTCACGGTGACCAATCTCTCGTACAACGGCTCAATCGCCCCCGGTTCCTCGGTCAGCCTGGGCTTTAACGGAGCCTGGAGCAGCAGCAACACCAATCCGACCGCCTTCACCGTCAACGGTCAGGCCGCAACGGTTGTATAAACGCGCAAGGAGTCTTCCGTGAAAAAAAGGCTTTTGGTATTGTTCCCCCTGGCCGTGATGGTCATGAGTCTGGCCATAGGCGGCATTATGTGGAACCAGCCCACACGAGTACACGCGGCCACCATCTCTCACAGCGGTCTGCACGTCTCCGGCAATCTGCTGCTGAACAGCGCTGGGCAGGCGGTACGTCCGCTGGGCGTAGACCGGGCTGGCAGTGAGTACATGTGTGACGCGTCAGGTGATAACACCGTCTTCGACGACGGCACCAACCCCGACAGTTCCGGGCGCACCGGGGCCGCGCTGGACAGCGCCTTTAACGCCGCCAGCATCGCCACCTTCCAGTCCTGGGGCATCCAGGCAGTGCGCATTCCTCTCAACGAGGATTGCTGGCTGGGCATCAATGGCTATCCGGCGGCCTCTTACACCGCCGCGACCTATCAGCAGACCATCCTTGATTACGTGAATCTGCTCACCTCGAACAATTTCATCGTCATCCTCGATCTGCACTGGGCCGCGCCGGGTACCACCCAGGCCAATAAGCAACTGGCCATGCCGGATCTCGACCACGCTCCGGCCTTCTGGACCTCGGTGGCCACGACTTTCAAAAGCAACTCGGCGGTGATCTTCGATCTGTTCAACGAACCTTTCACCGGCAGCACCGGTAACAACTCCAGCAGCTGGTCCTGCTGGAAAAACGGCAGCACGGCGGCCAGTGCCAGTCCATGCGGCGATGTCGCCTTCGCGGCAGCCGGGATGCAGACATTGATCAATACCGTGCGCGCGACCGGCGCCACCAACGTCCTCATGCTCGGCGGCCTGGCCTATTCCAACGACCTTTCAGGCTGGCTGGCCAACGAACCCACCGATCCGTTGAACAACCTGGTCGCCTCGTTCCATCTGTATAACTTCAACGCCTGCAACTACGTCAACTGCTGGGTGGTCAACGTCGCGCCTGTCGCAGCCAGAGTGCCGGTCATCGCCGGCGAAATCGGCGAAAACGACTGCGCGCATAGCTTTATCGACATGGCAATGAACTGGCTCGACCAGAACAACATCGGCTACCTGGCCTGGGCCTGGAATGTCTACAACTGCGGCAACTTCCCCTCGTTGATTAGCGACTACAACGGTACGCCGACCGCTTTCGGTGCGGGTCTCAAGCAACATCTGCAAG
>DASZXF010000829.1:0-11525 GCA_035546055.1 Ktedonobacteraceae bacterium | reverse complement strand
TTTCACCCGCCGGGCGCGCGAGTACCTGCGTGGAATTGTCGGCCAGCGCGCGCGCCGGCGCCTGGGGCGAGGATGGCGCGAACGAGCGCGCCGCCTGGGCGGGCGTCTGCGCCAGTGAGCGCACCAGAGGTTGCTGCCCTGGCGCGTTATGCGACGAGGGCTGAGCGGGTGGCGGCGGAGGCGCTTTTTTCCTGGGATCAGAATGAGGCGCCTGCGGGGGCTGATCAGGCGCGTTTTTAGGATGCAGCGGCGTAGTACGGGCCAGCGTGATAGGCGTCTGGCCGTTCGAGAGAGCAGACGAAGAGAGCCAGCCGCTGGCCAGAATCTTGCGCGCCTTATGCATGCGCCAGGTATAGCGGCCCAGCGTATTGGCGATACCGAGCAGCACCACCCAGAGCACCAGCCAGGTCAGCGCCTGCACGCCCAGCGCCAGCAGCGAGAGCAGAGCTGCCGACCCATGCATGGCCAGCAGGCGTCCAAACACAGGCAGGGTCTGCAAGAAAAGCAGCAGCGACGGCGGAGGGAAGCCGCCAGGGAGCAGCACCAGCAGCACGGCCAGCAGCAGCAGTCCGCTCCAGGTCGCATAGCGCAGCCAGCTATACGTCTCGTAGTTCAGGCGCAATTGCGTGCGCAGCGAGATCGTCTGGTGATCCAGATCTGGCAGTTCGCCAGGATAGGAGAGGTGAGGTGTTTTTGACGACATCACAAGCGAACCTCCTCAAACTGTATGACCCTTGCCTGTGTTCCATTCTGGACAACCGTGCGCAACCCGGCCTGCCCCTGACTCAGCGCGCTGTCCACAGCGCTGATCTGCCAGTTCGTCGGGGCAGGTTGGCCGGTTGGCCAGACCATAGCAAAGAGCTGCGCGCCAACGGCGCGAAAACGAAAGGTGTAAAGCGCTCCCCCGCGCGCCGGAAACGGTACGCTTTGCAGCGGAATCTGCATATTATCCATCGTCCGGGTCAGCGCCAGCTTTTGTCCATCCAGGCTCAGCGCGTAAAAATTCTGCGCGTCGCTCCAGCGGAGCACCGCGCCGAGTTGGGATGAGCCGTATTGCCCAAGAGCCGCCGTGAAGGTAATCTCCACATTCTCCGTGGTCGGACCCAGTAAAGCATTACAGAAGATATCGGTGGTTGTTGCTTCAATCACGCCTTCGTGATGAAAAATCACAAAATTGCGCTCGTTGGACGCGTCAGCCTGCCACGGCTGGCCATCTGAAGCCCTGCCCCAGTAGCGCTGATCCGGGCGTTGAAACGTATCGCTGGCCAGGATAGCCGCGCCAGCGCCAGGAGTCATCCCGGCCAGACTGGTTGGAAGAGAGCTGACGGTCGAGACAGGCGTCGGCTGCGTGCTCAGCGACAGCGCTCCCTTGAGTTGGGGGAAAAAGAGCACCGAAACGACATCGCCGAGCACAAGGAATAACAAAAGCACCAGGCCATGTCTGAACAGATACGGGGCGAAAAGCCGGTAGCGGCGCAGCAAAGAACGACGCAGACTGGGCATACCAACTCCTTCGCAAAACTTATGAATGTACGAATAATGACGGTCTCTGATCCCGGTTCAGCAGCAGCATGGCCGGGCGAACAAGAACAAAGAGAAGACGGACGCACGCCTGAGCGACCTTGCGCCCGTCTTCTCTTTTCCCCATCTGATCTAATTTACCCTTTATACCTCTGGCGCATCCATAACATTGTTATAGAGCGTATAAATCAGCATATCAGCAGCCTGCTCACCCAACTGGCAGACCAGGCCATCCTGATAGGCGCCAATGCGTTCCATGCGAGCGGTAATGAAGGCGTGGCGGGCTGTCCCGGACGAAAGCCCGGAGAGGCCGCGCCGCATCGCGATCAGCTGAGTCTCGATCTGCTGGCGCAGGCGAGCAATTTCGCTTTGATTGTTCTCAACAACATGCATTGCAGGTGGTCCTTCCGGCAGGCAGGCCTGCCAGCGCTGTGTTCAGGAAATGCATCCATCTACGCGACCAACACCTACGAAGCCGGGTCTGTGACCCCTACGCGAGCATTGCTACAAGGACTGAGAGAAGATACCCCGCCGGGGTCGGCGTATCTTCAACCTTCGCTCTGGAGTATAGTCAAAAAACTTTGTATAATATCCCATCGATCTTCCTTCTCCCCCGCCAGAGATGGCCTCAAAGCCCGATACGTAATCATAAGATTGGCTGGATTATGCTGCCGGAATAAGAATGTCTTATACCAGTCTTCTGATTGTTTGCATACTCTTCGTTACGAGTCCTCCCTCATGTAATCCCGTTGGGAACGTCACCGGAAGCGACGGAAGCAGGACGTTCCCAGCGGGACCGCATGAGGGAGGACTCATAAACCCTATCAGCTACCCCTTATTTTCGTTGTGCCCTGATTTTTAGGCAATCCAGGCAGACGAGCCGCGCAGTCGCGTAGCCGCGAGTAGTCACAGAAAGGGTTCGTCAATGAGATCAACATCAAGGATAATTCATGGTTTAGATGGCTGATGAAAAGGTACCGTGAGCTGACGCGGACGTTTCCTGACCTCTGCCAGAGGGCGCGGGCAGATAGTGCAGCGCCATGGCCAGCAAATCCTGGGTGCGAAAAGGTTTGACCAGATAGCCGCACGCGCCTGCCAGGCGGCATTTCACACGGTCGAGCACGCTGTCGCGTGAAGAGAGCATCACCACGGCCATGTGATCGAATTGCGGGTGGCTTTTGAGCAGGTGGAGCAGATCAAAACCATCAATGCGGGGGAGATTGATGTCCAGAAAAATCAGATCAGGAGCTTCATCCAGTTCCGTTTTGAAGGCGCGTAGAGCCTCGTAGCCGTCGCGAAAGCTGAGGCAGCGCACGCCTGCACGGCTCATGCTAGTTTCAACAATCTTCCGTACCACGACTGAATCATCGATGATAGCCACACAACTCATAGCCGTGTGTTCCTTCCTCTGGCCCGGCTTCTTTACATGAAGCGGCCAAACAAGCCCCGCGCCCGGTTGTGCGCCCGGACACCGGCATGCTTCGTACCATACTACACGTAATAAACTCCAATCCGAAAGAATATCGCATGGCGAGTGACGAAGCACCCGCCATGTCCCAGGAATTCGCTGCCACCAAGCCTTATCGAGGAGAAAGGAGATGAGAACCCGGCGACTGACTGAGCGACTTACCTGCTATGAGTATAGGTTGATACAGTTTGCTCCATCTCCCCTCTATCTTCCACGTGAGCGGTCAGGGGACAGGGGTGGCCAGCGGCGGGAAGGTGAAGCAGAGAAAGGCGCGGGAAAAAGCCTGGCTTTGCGCTTCAGACAAATATACATTGGTCTAAACATGTAGTATGATGATGAGGTCATACCAAATCTGTTCGGATGAGGGCCTTATCAATTTATGGAAACAACCAAGAGAGAGGATACCAGTTTGCCTGAGGAGCCGACTCAGAGCCAGAGGACATCCACGGGTTCGTTTCGCAGTGTGCTGAGAAATCGCTCGTTTGTCTTGCTCTGGCTGGCCCAGTTGATTTCGCAAATTGGCTTCAATGCCGCGAACTACGGCGTGATTACCACGGTTACGACCATTACCGGTTCAGCTGTCATGGCTGGCATCGCAATCATCTGTTTCACCTTTCCCGCTGTCCCCTTTAGCCTGTTAGCCGGCGTCTACGTTGATTACCTGGATAAGCGCCTGGTTTTGTGGATGAGCAACGCTCTACGCGCTATTGCGTCATTCTTGATTGTCGTGGCACTGATCTGGAATCCTCATACTGTGACCTTCCTCTTTATCCTGACCTTCTTTATTTCTATGGTCACACAGTTTTTTATGCCGGCGGAGTCGTCCGCGATTCCTCTGCTGGTGGGCACAAACAACCTGGTGCCGGCGCTTTCGCTGTTCAATATCACCCTCAGCATTGCTCAGGCTATCGGCTTTTTGCTCCTGGGCCGCCTGATCGAAAGTATTTTTTCGCCGTTTACGCTTTCCCTGGGCCTGGCCAGGGTGACGGTCGATCCGCACGATATGCTCTTTGCGGTGATCGCGCTCAGCTATGTGCTCTGCACGCTGCTAATTCTGGCTATTCCTCCCACGAAGCTCAGTTCGCTGGCCCACAACGAGCAGAAGTTACCGCGTTCGCCGGGACGGGCTATGTGGATGATTGTGCAACGCGATGTCAAGGGAAGCTGGCAGTTTATCAGGCGCGATAATCAGCTTTTTCTCTCCCTGCTCCAGGTGTCGTTTGTCAGCATTCTCCTGCTGGTCATTGGCGAACAGGCGGGCGTCTTTGTGAAAGACATTCTGGGTCTGCCGGTTGATGATCTGACCATTCTTTTCGCCCCCGCCGGTTTTGGCCTGGTCCTGGGCGGACTCCTCATGCCGCTGCTGGCGCGTTATCTGAACAAGGAAGTGCTGATTGGCGTGGGCAGTCTGTGTACCGCTGCTGGCCTGATCCTGCTGCCGGCCAGCCAGATTATCACCAGGGGCGTCAGTTTTCTGCATCCCTGGTCGTTGTTTATCGTCGGCGCGCTGGCTTTTGTGCTCGGCTTTGCCCTGGACATGATTAATATTCCAGCGCAGACCGTGATGCAGGAACGCGCGCCAGAAGAAGAACGTGCCCGCGTGCTCTCGTTTCAGTTTATGTTCTACAACGCTGGCTCGATTCCGGTGCTGCTTTTTGCCGGCGTCATCAGCGATACGCTGGGCATCGATACCGTGATGTATGGCCTGGGAGCGGCGATTCTTCTCTTCCAGTGGTGGGCCTACCGTTACAACAAAAAAGTCGCTCAGATGTCCTGAACTCGCATGATATAATGCCGGTAGGAACAGGCTGGAAAGCTCTGCATGTAGCGAGAAGAGAGGAAAATGATGAGTGGATCTCCCCGTTTGAGACGTTTGCTGGGAGCGGATGGGCGTTGTTTTGATGTGGCGGTAGATCACGGCTTTTTCAACGAGCGCTCTTTTTTGCCGGGTCTTGAAGATATGCGCAAGGTGATTGCCACGATCAGCCAGGCTTCGCCTGATGCGCTACAATTGAGTCCGGGCCTGGCTCCTCTGCTCCAGGAATTGCCCGGTAAGCAGAAGCCGGCGCTGGTCTTGCGTGTGGATGTCACAAACGCCTATGATCGCGGTCAGCAGCGCGGCCTGTTCAGTCATATGACCGGGCAGGCCGTGGAGCAAGCTCTGGCGCTGGATGCGGCCTGCGTAATTGTCAATCTCCTTTTCTTGCCCGATCAACCTGAACTGTATGCGCAGTGCATCGAGAACATTTGCCGCCTCAAACCTCAGTGCGTGCGCTATGGTATGCCGCTGATGGTAGAGGCGCTGGCCATGCGGCCAGATCCGCAGGCTGGAGGATACACGCAGGACGGTGATCTCGACAAAATCCTGCCCCTGGTGCGCCAGGCTGTTGAGCTGGGCGCCGATCTCATCAAGGCCGATCCCTGCGATGACGTAAGCCAGTATGGCCAGGTCATCGAGGTCGCTTCGGGTTGCCCGGTACTCCTGCGCGGCGGCAGCAGAGTTTCTGACAAAGAACTGATTCTGCGCACAGCCCAGGCCATGCACCTGGGCATCTCAGGCATTGTCTACGGACGCAACGTCATCCAGCATGAACACCCGGCGCAGATGGTCCACGCCCTGATGGCCCTGGTTCACGAAGGCATCACACCGGAACAGGCCTGGAAAATTCTGCGCGAAAAGGGCCATTGACGCGGATCAAGTCTTTTTTTGCGGGGAATAGCCCCAGATGGTCAGCATAAGACCTTTTGACTCGAAGTCCGGCTCCTGCATTTCGCGCAGCATTTGCTGATATATTTCCTGGTAATCGTCGGGGACGCGTATCCATTTCTGCAAAAAAGGCAACACATTGCGGAAGATCAGACGAATATCGTCGTTGCGCAGTTGCCATTCTTCGCTGCCATAAGCAAAGGGGGCGGTGTGCTCGCGCGTCTGCACATTCTCAAGGCCAAAGCGCTCAAACAGGAAGGGCAGCTCGCGAATCAGGCTATCGCCATCCGGGGTAAAAAGATGCCCGGCCTGGTAAAAGGCCTCGCGGAGCAGATCGTACAGGCGCAGCAGAGCCGGGCTGGTGGACTCAAAGGTGCATGTGCTTTCCGTAATGCGCACCACACCGCCAGGCCGGCATACCCGGCGGCACTCCTGGAGGAATTTTGGCCAATCCCAGGTGCGCAGATAGCCCATGGCGGTGCGCACATTCACCAGATCAAAATAATTGTCGGGAAATTCCAGCATGCGTAACGCATCCATAACGTGATATTCGACGCGATCTTGCAACTGCCGGGTTTCCGCCTCCTGGCGAGCAAGCTGCACCATATTGTGGTTGATATCCACCCCGATGAGCAGCGTGGCCGCTGGACAGGCCTCGGCCACTTCCAGTAGCCAGCCGCCGGTGCCACAGCCAATGTCCAGGACTCTGTGAAAAGGGGAAAGGTCTGCCTGTTCGGCCAGCGGGCCTCCCATCCACGCCGTAATGAACCGATCCTGCTTTTGCAGGCGAATGATCTCGTTCTGGTTAGAGCGATCCTGGACAACATACGTGCTGGGATGCTCGCCCTTTGACTCGGGTAACGAGGACATGACGCTCAAATCCTTTCTTGCAGTTGACCATATCATGCACACTTACTGACACGCTGCTTCGCTGCCTGCATAATAGAAGGAAAGAATGCTCTAAAATAGCGGACAGCCTATTATAGTTCCTGGAAAAGCCTATTGTCGAGAAAATCGCATTAAGAAATGATAAAGATTTTGAGTGCAGGAGAAGAAAAACAGACGAGGATCAGGGCTGGCACGTGCCCTGATCCTCGTCTGGAAGAAGTACGCTGGCAGTACTTCCATCGCAAATTCTCTCTCTACATGTCTTCCACCCGGCAGAGGTATACAGGAAATTCCCTTCAAGCCACGCCACCACCATGTTCCCCGCCTGCCCCTTCCACACCTACCTGACGACTTGCGGAAAAGAGAAAGGAATATTTTCTTATGTTGCTATCCCTGTGAGCAATTACATTGCTGGCTATACGTCGGTCACGTCTCGCTGCCATCCCTGACCGTCCCGGATGTTGCTGTAATCGCCGGTATCTTCCGCCTTACCGTAGGGACTTCTGGACTCGTTACCCGGCATCGGGCCGGGACCGGTTGGCTGCTGGCTCTGATTGATCCCCGTACTGTTGACTCCACCCAGCGCCTGCTGTTCGCGTTCAGCGGACACGTCATCCATACCGCCGAACTCGCGATTTTGCTGCCCGATCTCCTGCCCGCTTGAGCCAGGAGCATTCAGGCCTTGATTCTTCTCAATTTCGTCCTGAACCCTTTTTCCCGCCACCTGGCGTAACGGGTCCAGGGGATTAAAGGGATTGCCCTGCTCCTCAACATCGCGATTTTGCTGCTCGTCAGACTGCATCTGTTTGCTCACCTTTCCGTCTACAGGCGTGAGGCTGCCCGGCTCGCCTGTTGTATTCCTCCGCTTTTCTCCGCGAACGACACCGCTTTTCTGGGGTACGCTCGCTGTCTACAAATAGTTTCACACTCACAATCTAAACAGAGCATTTTTCGCGACCTGTCGTCATTTATGGATCAGAGCTGTGATCATCCTTCTTTGTTTAGTATAGGCCAGTCTGAAAAACTCAGGCTGGCCTGTCTCGGATTAGTGTGTAGGAGGATTGGGCGGATTCGGCTGGCGACCGCCCAGGTTGCCCATCATGCCGCCCAGATTGCCCATCTGGCTCTGAGCCTGGCGCTGTAGATCGTTCATCGCGCCATTGATGGCCTGGCGGAATTTATCGCGATACTGTGATCCATTCGGAATATGGGTAATGACGCCATCAACGGCGGCCATAATTTTATCTTCGGCCATCTGGCGGAGTGAATCGAGAGAGAAACCTTGCATTTCTTCTATCCCCTTTCTGTAACTTATAGAAAGTAACAACAGCACTCTGACGCAAGCAGAGAATAACTGTCCTCTTTACTATAGTCAGACCTGAAAGCACAAGCAGGCGGCGTTTGGGATGAGATAAGTAGTCGAAGAGGCTCTCCGTATTGTGAGCGCATCTATCGATCAGCTCCCTTTTACCCTGGAAGAACGCCGCTGGCTGGCCGAGTGGAAGGCATGAAGATGTACCTCTGTCTGCTTCCAAAGCGCCGGTCCGCTGTGTATACTGAATAGTGGACGCGGCGGGTCGGCGCTGTGGAAACTGGCAGCGTGTGTTTAGTGAACTGCGCACCGTTCGACGTGCAGGGAGTCGAAGAATTCGCTCAGGGCGCAGGTCAACTTTTCCTCGATGACCAGGTCCAGGTGAGGTGTGCGAATCAGCGGCTCGAAGCCCTGGGCGCGCAGGGTAATGGTGATGGGCGCGTTGGGGCCGGTGCCGCGCTGGATGCTGACCTCATCGACCTGGACTGTATCGAAGAAGGTCGTAAGCCTCTGAGCGAGGATGTCCTCCAACTGGCACTCGGCGGTGATGCGGTTGTCAAGGATGATTTCGCTGTGGCCATTGGGACAGATGATAGACAGATCAATGGCGTAATGGTGCTGGCTTTTCTGTGTATGTCTCTGCATTGTCTCTTTCCTTTCTCTCTGATATATCGGTCACGTCTGGCGGATCTGTACCTCTCGCTTTCAAAGTATGCTCTGAAAACGGTGCCAGAAGAACCGCAAACAGGTGCGCCTCCAGCGTCAAAGAAGAGACATTTATCTCCCAATAAACCGACAGACAGTTTTCCATCAGGGACGGCGCAGGGTCAAAGGGATGCTCAGGGCATCGAGCACCCCGATCAGGCTGGTGCTGAGCTCAGCGCTGGTCGCGACGGGCAGATATTCGGTGGCAGGCTCCTCCTCGGCATAGAAGGGCTGCCAGGCTTCAGCCTGGGCGTCGTAGAGATCCGGGCGGGCATCGGAGTCCGCGCTGATCGTTTGTTCCTGGCCAGCGAGACGCGCCTGCTGACGCCGGGTGAGTCGCTCAAGCGCGATCCCGCGTGGCGTCTGACACTCGACAAAGACCAGGTTGGCGCTGTGCAGAGCGGCCTCCTGGGCCGCCGCGTGCCGGTGCGCGCGTTTGCCAAAGGTGGCGTCAAGTATGACGGATTTGCCCATGGCTAGCTGACGCGCGGCCCCTTCCAGCAAATGTTGATAGACGCGCGCGTTCCAGGCGGGTGTGTACAGGCCTTCACCGTAGTCGCTCTGCTTTTGTTCGGACTCGTCCTGCCTGGCAAGCTGTTTGCGCGTGCTGTCCGACGAGAACAGCGCCCAGCCCAGTTCGGTTTGCAACTCGGTGGCCAGCGTGCTCTTGCCGGTGCCCATCAGACCGCCGACCAGCAGCAGGGTGGGACGCGTAGGACCGCTGGCGTAACTGGCCGCCAGCGAGAACAGCGCCTCGGCCTCGCGTCTCACCGCCTCGCGCTGCTCGGCAGGCACTTCCGGTTGATCGAGCTGGAAGGAGAGCACTTTGCCGCGCACACAGGCTCGATAGCAGGCATAAAAGGGCAGCAATTCGTAGAGCGCCTGGTCACCAGTGTGCTTGACATAAGAATCGACAAACGCGCGCCCCAGGTCGGGCCGTCCGGCGGCGTCCAGTTCCATCGTCAGGAAGGCGATTTCAGCCGCCACATCGCTATAGCGGAAGCGTTCATTAAACTCAATGCAATCGACCACGCTGATATCGAGTGTGTCATGCTCGCCGGGTAAAATATAGACATGCTGGAGGCGCAGGTCGCCGTGGCAATCGCGGATATGTTGTTCACGCATACGAGTAGTGAAGAGAGCCGCGTAGCCATCGCAAAACTCATGGATATAGCTGGAGATGCGATCAAAGGTGATCTGATCCAGCGAGCGCCCGATGTAGGGGCGCATCTGCTCAAAGTTTTCCTGCCAGTTGCCGCGTATTACGCGCAGAGAGCCGAAATCCGCGATATACTTAGTAGTAGGCACCGACGTATGAAAGCGAGCGATTGGCGCGGCCACGGCGGCCAGTTGCTCTGGTGTGGCCTTGCCCATGGCGACATATGAGGCCAGCGTGGCCTCTTCGGGGAGGCGTTGCATGACGACCATATAATCGATTACCTGTCCATCTTCCACCTGCGAGCCGGGAACTGGAATCTGGCCGGGAGCGCAGGTCGGGCCGATGTGAAAGGTCTGGTCGGGGCGTGCCAGCACCGGGGCCACGCCCAGATACACCTGCGGAGCCAGGCGCGAATTGAGCACGACTTCCTGTTCGCAGAAGTGGCGGCGCAGTTCCGGGGTAGAATAATCAAAGAAACCAAAATCGCGCGCCTTTTTCAGTTTATACGCGTGCGAGCCGGCCAGCAGAACGGCTGAGGCGTGGGTCTGAATCAACGAAATAGCCTCATCTTTGGCCAGAGTATCGGGAAAGGCCTGGGGTTGGGTCAGGTGAGCCAGGAGTGTTGAAAGCTCAGGAGAAACGTGCGTATCGATGGTGGGCGCTCCTTTCAGCGTTGCCATGCAGATGCAGTCAAAAAAGCCTCGTCATAAGTAGACTATAGAGCAGGTCGGCAAACTTAGCAAGAACCTGATGGTAGAAAGCAAGCGCGGTGACATGCAAAAAAGAGAGATGAAAGGATAGCCATGGAAGAGATTCTCAAGAGTGTGCAGGACTCGCGCCTGGTCGCGGCCCTGGAGTCCAATCTGGAAGAAGAAATGCTCTATTTTGGGCGTGTGCTGGCCGGGGCGGAAGTGTACAACGATGGGCAGGTGGAGGGCTTTTATACCGGGCGAAGACACTTAAACGGCATTTTGCGGACCCATTTGCAGGAAACTGGCGCCGAGGCGGTGAATGAGCGCATCGACGCCGTACTCCGCTATTTTCGTGCAAAGCAGGCTACGGAGCTTGGCTGGTCGATTGGCCAGGACTGTCAGCCGGGAAATATGGCCGATTATCTGGAACAGCACGACTTCCGGCGTCTGGGAGAAGCAGACATCGGGCTGGCGCTGGACATCTTTGCCATGCGCGCGGAAGTCATCCCCGTAGAAGGTCTGGACATCCGAGAACTGCGAAGCGTTGAAGATCTCAAGGTTTTGTACAAATTGGAAGTAGAGGGCTTCGGTTCCACAGAAGACACTGCCGCGTCTTACTGCGAAATGTACGAGAACGCCGGCTTTGGACCCGGCACGCACTGGCGGCACTTTAGCGGCTGGCAGCAAGGGGAGGCCGTCGCGGCCACCTCCCTGCTCTTTCACGCGGGGGTCGCGGGCCTTTTTGGAGTCGCGACCGTGCCAGCAGCGCGCCGGCATGGTATCGCCCGTGCGCTCGTCCTGCGCGCCATCGAAGTAGCCCGCCAGGAAGGATATCACATCGCCGTTCTCTCGCCCACGAACATGAGCGCCGGCATCTACAACCGCCTCGGTTTCCGCGAATATACCCGCATCTGGCACTACACCCGTGAATTGTGATGAGCGCTGTGCTTACATTTGTGCGTCTATAAATGCCGGCATTGCACGCATAATTTCGTGTGACGCTCGTCACCATCCCATATATCAAAGTCGTGCCTGGCCTGTATAGTGATATAACAGGGGCTTTTGGGGTTTCC
>DASZXF010000828.1:0-1695 GCA_035546055.1 Ktedonobacteraceae bacterium | reverse complement strand
CTTTCCCGCCATGGGCAACAACTCCGCCGCGCAGGATCAGCAGGGTGATCTGTTCTTCACCGGCGGCTACTCGCCCGATACAGGCGAAGTCTCGTCTGATATCTATCTTTACCAGCCGGCCACGGATACCCTGCACATTCTCTACACACCGGAGCAACTTCCGCTTGGCTTCGGCGGCGCAATGCTGGCGGATCAGCAGGGACATCTGTATCTGACCGAGGGCTTTTTGACACCAGGTTCACCTTACGTCCTGGCTGGTACTGGCTGGTATCGCTATGACATCGCCAGCGGTTTATGGCACAACCTGACCAGTCTGCCGGTCGGGCTGGGCTATGTGCAGCTGGTTCAGGACGCCAGCGGCAATATTCTGCTCGTGGGAGGTTCGCGCGACGCCGGCCAGCGCCAGATTTCCAGAAAGATTTACCGCTACGACCCCCAGCAAAACGCCTGGAGTCTGTTGCCCGGCACAACGCCGGCCAACCTGAGCGGCGCCGAAAGTTGTCCCGATGGACACGGCAACCTGGTCGTCATCGGCGGCTACAACGGCGCCTCGAATAGCTCCTTCAATAACGCCTGGCTGCTCAACTTGCAGACGCTGACCTGGCGCGCGCTCCCAGGGCTGCCTGGCGGTGGCTCTGTTCTGGGAACGGCCTCCTGTGATGGCCATGGCCATGTCTATGTCACACGGGGCGCGAATAACCCGGCCAAACCTACAAGCGATTTTTTTGAGCTAACTTTGCCGAAATCCTGAATCATGCGGATCAGATTGAGGGTGAAGCGTGTCGAGCACCAGCGGTCCAGCCGTCACCAGGGCATCACTCCAGCGATAGCAGGCCAGCAGTTCCGCCTGGATGGTCGCGGCCTCATCTTGCGTGCGCGCGTGAATTTCGAGCAAAGGATCGCCCTGGTGGAGATAATCGCCCACTTTGGCCTGGAGCACAAAGCCGGTACGATGATCGATAGCGTCACCCTTCTGGACACGACCCGCGCCCAGGTGCATACTGGCCAGCCCAATCTGTTCCGCCGCGATGGCCGCGATATAGCCGGAGCGCGGCGCGCTCAGCATCACGCGTACCGGAGCGGCAGGCAGGAGCGCGGGCTGCTCGATCTGGCGGGGATTGCCGCCCTGCGCCTCGATGACTTCGGCCAGCTTCGCCAGCGCGCTCCCTGAGCGAACCGCCCTGCGCACACGCATCTCGGCCTCGGCCATGCTCGCCGCGCTCCCGGTCATCACCAGCAACTCGGCGGCCTCGTGATAGCACAGATCGGAGACATCGCCCGGTCCCTCTCCGCGCAGAATAGCGATGGCCTCGGCCATTTCCAGGGCATTGCCGATGGCGCGCCCCAATGGCTGTTCCATCGACGTGATGGCCGCGACGGTGTGCAGACCCGCCAGTTGTCCGATCTCGACCATCGTGCGGGCCAGTTGCCGCGCGCTCTCCTCGTCTTTCATAAACGCACCGGAGCCACATTTGACATCCAGCAGCAGATGAGAGGCGCCGATAGCCAGTTTTTTGCTCATAATGCTGGCCGCGATGAGGGGAATGCTCTCGATTGTCCCTGTGACATCGCGCAGCGCGTACATCTTGCCATCGGCGGGAGCCAGCGAACTGGACTGCCCGGCCAGGACCATTTGATGTTTGAGAAGAATATCCATAAACTCGCGGCGGTCCAGGCTGGAGCGGAAGCCTTCCA
>DASZXF010000827.1:0-4115 GCA_035546055.1 Ktedonobacteraceae bacterium | reverse complement strand
TGATAGGAGCAATGGTATGAGTCATATTGAAGAAGCGACGACGACCCTGAAATTCACGTCCCTGGCGGCGCTCATGCGGCAGGGGGATCGTGATGCCATCGAGCAGCATCCCTGTATGGCGCTCTTGCGTCAGGCGGTGACGCTGGTTGCGACCGCCCATCATGGTACCGTTGGTGCCACCTACGACAATTATTCTGGCTACAAGCAGCACACCAACACGAATCTGGCCCTGCATATTCCCGGCAAACTTCCACGCGGCATTGGGCTGGTCATCGATCAGCAGACAGGGACCCTGTCCTTTCGGGGTGATCCCTGGGCGCATGAGGCGTTTTTTGCCGAGGTGCAGCAAAAGATTGTGCAGCACTATGTGGTCCTGGCCCATGCGGCAGCGTTGCGCCGCATGCACGCGCAGGTATCCACCCAGGTGCTTGACAACCAGCAGGTGGTGATTACGGGGGTGCTGCATGGCTAAGCTTCCACCAAAACTGACCATTACGGTCACGCCTGAGGGCGACATCTCGACTGATTTTTCCCACTTTCTGGGGCAACACTGCCTGATGGCGGGGAAACAACTCCACGCGCTGCTGGCTGAGTACGGCATCGCGATGGACATCACGGCCTTTACGCCAAAGCCTGAATTGGCGACTGCACCATCTTCCGGTGAGATGGTTGTCCAGGATACCGAAGTGCTTCACGAAGGAGGACACTGAGATGTTGACGCGGGACAGCGATGAAAAAGAACCCACCCCTCTCGATGATGAGAAAGCCCCATTGCAACGTCCGGGCGTGTTGTATATCACCCTGGGACCGGATGGGGCATTCAAGGCAGGGACGTGTGCGCACTGTGTCATCGAAGAACGGGGACGGCCTGGCAGGGCTTGGGACGCGGACGGAGACAACGAACTCGATTTTGCCCGTGATACCCTGTTTGCCCATCTGGCCGATCTGGGGGTCGTGCTGATCAACCGCAAGGCATACATCTGCCCGTAGGGATTCTGACCCATGAGATCGTCTGTTTCCCATCCCCGGCCTGCTGCGACCGACGGCAGGCCGGGGATGGTTTTGTATGGAGGAGATACCGTTGACAACCACCAGTCTCCCACAACCGCTTCAGCCCGTCTGGTGGCTGGAGTTTCGCCGCTTGTTTCAAGCGGGCATGAGCCACTGCTTCATCGTGAGTGGCGATATTCATGGGGTGACCGCCTTTCATGGTCTCTCACAACAGGTCTTCTTGCAGAGCGCACTGGCCGAGGCTCGCGAGGTCGTACTGACCTATCATCCCGCGACCGGCATCACCTTTGCTCAACCGTCGATGCGCACTGTGGCGCTGGAGATCCTGGGACCAGACTGGCAACCGCCAGCCGCCACCGATGATCCATATGCAGCAGCGCTGGATGCCATGCAGATTCGTTCGACACCCCAGGATGTGTTTGCTTCGGCGAAAAAGCCCGCGCAAGCCCTGGCGATCCTGGATGGCCTGTTACATTCCCCGCAAGCCACGCGATATGAGCACGATGCGTCTGGGCGAGCGGTCCTGCGTGGACGGGTGGCCGTGCTGATTGATCAGGCGGAACTGATGGCCCCGATGGCGAACAAAGCCCAGATGTCGGATGAACGCCTTGGGGTCCTGGCGACGCTGCTCTCCTGGGGGCATGATCCGGTCCTGGCTCGTCAACAAAACCCCATCTTGCTGCTCACTCCGATGGTCCAGGATCTGCACACCGATCTATTAGAGAGTTCGAGTGGGTATCGGCTGATCGAGCAACCCCTGCCTGATGAGCAGACACGCCTGACCTATCTGCGCTGGTATCAGGAGGTGCATCGGGCTGAGGCACCCATTCCGTTGCTGGACCTGGATATGGCAGACTTTGCTCGCTCGACTGCCGGACTCGATCTTCGGCAGGTGGAGGATGTCTATCTGGCAGGCGCCAGTCATCCTGATGATCCCGCTGGGCCGCCTCCTGGTGTGAGCCGGGCACTGATCAAGGAGCGCAAGGATGCCATCATTCGCCAGCAGTTTCAGGACGTCGTCGAAATGTTGGAACCGTTGCCAGGGGGCTTTGGGAGCATGGGCGGCATGCACCACTTCGCCACCTGGTTCCGCAGTGAGGTGATCGCACCACTGCGCGCCGGGAGGGTACGCGAGGTGCCTCGTGGCATCCTGCTGGTTGGCCCTCCGGGAACGGGCAAGACGCTGCTGGTGCGTGCGGCTTCATGGGAACTGGGCTTTCACGCCATTCAGTTGCACATGGCCAACATTTTAGGAGGCGTCGTGGGAACCTCGGAACGCAATCTGCAGAAAATCTTTCGCCTGGCGCGTGATCTGGCTCCGACGTTTCTGTTTATCGACGAAATCGAACAAACCCTGCTGGGCCATCGCGGCGAGTCGTCTGGCAGTCCGGTCGCGGGCAATTTGTTCGGGGCCATGCTGCAATTCCTGGGAGATCCTTCGCTTCAAGGTCGCGTCATCGTGGTAGGAGCCACGAACCTGCCGGAACGCCTTGATCCGGCCCTGCGCCGTCCTGGTCGCTTTGGCGTCACCTTCCCGATCCTCAGTCCTGACGCGGCGGCTCGTGGCGAGATTCTCACTCTTCAGGCCCGGCAGCAAGAGGCCCGGTTGACGGACGAGGCATTGTCCCTGCTCGTGCAGGAAACCGAGCGGTATAGCCCGGCAGATCTCGAAGCCTTGATCGGGGAAGCGCGCGTGCTGGCACGCCTGGAGGGACAGCCACAGATTGCCCTGGCGCAGGCCCAGGCCGCGCTGGAGAACCTGCGTCCGGCCACCCTGGGCAGTGTCGAGGCGTTTACCCGCTCGGCCATTGATGCCTGTACCAATCTGCGCTATCTTCCGCCCGCCATCGCGGAAGCGGAACGTGCGCGGCTGGCCGCCCTTCGCCGGAGCGCCGCGTCTGCGGCTGCCCCGGCGTCTCTCACTCAGCAGATGCGCAGCGCCCGCCACCTCTGATTCCCTGATCATTCTTGCTTGTGTCGTCGCGCCACTCCTGACCGCATCAGGGGTGGCCCTGTTTTTGGAGGTATCTTATGACCCAACAGATTCTCACTCCTTCCCCATCTGCGCTCTCCTCCGTGTCCACACACACGCCTGAGTCGCGCCGCCAGCACACCGTCGCACGCGTCCTTGGTGCGGAAACCTTCACCAGCATTCCCTGGCAACGCTTGATGCAAGAAGGAGCGATTATCCACCTGCACATTGGCCGGTGCCGGTTCAGCACGCGCCTCCTGCTCGAAGACATGGGGATTCATATTGAGGACGATGCGACCCGCGAGAAAGTCGCCCGCTGGCTGATTCTCGGAGAGAAACGCCTGCTGCCGGAAGCGTACATGAAAGCCCTGGCGCGCATTGAAGGCAGCGCGCGGTATGCCCTGAAAGAGCACGCATTCCAGACCGAGCTTGGGAGTTTCGTTCCCGTCACCTCGTATGTGGCCTGGCGGACCAAAACGGAAGCCTTGCGTGAGGAATACCTGACGCTGCGGGATGAGATCATTGCCAACCACCGGGAATTGACGCGCCAGGTGCTTGCTGAATATGAAACCATTGCCACCGATACCTATCAGCGCTTACGGCAGACGCACCCGGACCTCGTCCAGGAAAGCCAGCAACAGTTTGTGGCCAGCTACTGCAATCGGATTGCCGACCAGATCCCCACGGTTGAGCGCATTCGGGAAAGTTTCTCCTTCACCTTCTTCCGTGTGGACAGCAGCCAGCAGCTTGGGATGCTCTCCACCGAGCGGTCCGCATCGGCGCAGGCGGCTCCGGCCACGATTGCCCCTGCATCCGCCAGTGAAGGAGAAGCGCAGGCCACTCTGGCCACGGAGCGTCACCAGATGGAACAGCGAGCGCGGGCGCGCGCGATCCTGGAACAGGATCTGCGCCACGATGCCCAGGCGCGGGTGCAAGCCGCACTCGATCATTTCCTCTCGTCGCTTGTGGCCCAGCTCCGCACCCTGACCTATGACGCAGCCACCGATGTGCTGGCGACCCTTCAGCGTCGGGGAGGCGACCGCTTCTCCGGCCAATCCACCCGGCAACTGAACCATCTGCTCACGCATATTCGCTCGCTCAATTTCTTTGGGGATGCGGACATGGAGCAGAT
>DASZXF010000826.1:0-4782 GCA_035546055.1 Ktedonobacteraceae bacterium | reverse complement strand
ACCCCTCTGGCGGGCGTCAAGGGCAATCTTCAACTGGCCCTGCGCCGTCTGAACGCGCTGAAATCAGATCAGGTGCATAACCTGGAGCAACTCGCGAGCAAACTGAGCAAGATTCAGGATTATCTGCTCCAGGCCGATCATCGCATTAATGTGCAGAACCGCATGATCAGCGACTTTCTCGATGTTTCACGCATCCAGGCCAATAAACTGGAACTGGTGCTCGCGCCCTGTAATCTCTTGCAGATTGTCTATGAAGCGGTCAAAGATGAGCAATATAACATGCCTGAGCGAGTGATTGCGCTGGATACATATAGCACAGATCCCATTCCCGTGGTTGGTGACGCGGATCGCCTGGGGCAAGTGATCCACAACTATCTGACAAACGCGCTGAAGTATTCCTCGTCAGACCAGCCAGTGACCGTCGATATCGAGAAGACGGCTTTTGAGGCGCGGGTTGCCGTTCATGATCGTGGCCCTGGCCTGAGTCCCGAAGAACAGCAGCACATCTGGGAGCGCTTTTATCGCGTCAAGGGTATCCCAGCTCTGAGCGGCGCGCAGGGTCTGGGTCTGGGTCTGCATATCTGCCGCACCATCATCGAGGCCCATCATGGCAAATTCGGTCTGGAAAGCACGCCCGGCAAAGGTTCAACATTCTGGTTTACTCTTCCCCTGGCCAGCTCCTCCCTGGCCGCGCGTGAGCGTTTCTCCTACGCTTTGAGCGAACAGGCTCCCGAAACGGAATAAGCGCTCTGGCCTGGCTGCCTGCAAATGGGTATGACTGAAAAGCACAGGATTATTCATAGTCCACCTTCCAGCATAGCGCTATCTACTGCGAAAACAAGCCAGCAGACGTTTTTCTCTTGCGGCAGCGTCCACAAGCTGCTACAATGGTATTCCCAACCGTGCAGAGATAGCGAATATTGCATTTCGGTTGGACAATAGAGGAGGAAAGGTGCGCTATGCAACATCATTTACTGATTGACGCTGATGACACCCTGTGGGAAAATAACATCTATTTTGAGCAAGCCGTCCATGAATTTATCGCCTTTCTCGATCATTCTTCACTCCAGCCTGACGAGGTGCGCGCGGTATTGAATGAAATTGAACACGAGATGGGCTATGGCTCGGTCAATTTTACCCGCAGTTTGCTGGCAACCTATCGCCGCCTGGCCGAACGGGCCTTGACAGACGAAGACCTGGAACGCGTGCGGGCGTTCGGGGCGGCGATTGCCCGCCATCCCATTGAAGTGATGAGCGGAGTCGAGGAGACGCTGACCTATCTGGCGGCTCGCCATCGCTTGATTCTGCTGACCAAAGGTGACGAGGAGGAGCAGACGTTGAAGGTGGAAAATTCCGGCCTGGCGGATCACTTCTCCTCTATTCTGGTCGTGGCTGAAAAAGATCGGGAGACCTATACCCGGCTGGTGAGCGAGATGGATTTGCAACCGGAGCATACCTGGATGATTGGCAATTCGCCGCGTTCTGACATCAATCCCGCCCTGGCCGCCGGCCTGAACGCGGTTTTTATCCCTCACCCGCATACCTGGCAACTGGAAATTCAGGAGCTTGAACATAACGGCTCCGGCAAATTTCTGCAACTGAGCCGCTTTGTGGAGTTGCGCGAACATTTTTAGTGCTGCGTTAGCGACCATTCCCAGGTTAAGACAGGACATGCGAAAGAGAACTCGCTGAAGCGGTCCTCTTTCGCGGATGCTGGAGCTGACCACCGGGACTTTCCCAACGGGTTCTCATGTGGGGCAAGGAAGAAAAAGCGTGCGCTGCCTCGTTAGAGAACCATGGTTTCCAGCAAATGCTTGAGCGTGGCGGCGGGATCGCCGCACAGGCCGCTGTGTACCTGCGAGGTCTGGATGATTGTGCTGCGCGGCGCGACCAGCCAGTGGAAGCGCTCGGAGAGCGACATGCGCGCCAGGCTGCCCGCTTCCCGCTGACCGGAACTGATCAGATCGATCAGGCGTAGTTGCTCGCGTACAACCTGTAGATCGATATCGGGGGCCAGGGCCAGCAGACGCGCTTCGTTCAGGTGGATCAGCACGCCCAGGAAGGCGCGCGGGCGGCTGAAGAGGATGACCCCGGCGTTGATACACTCACCCCGTTCTACACGCGGCACCACGCGGATCAGCGCGTAATCATACGGACTGCGCTCTGGCATGTTGCGCCTCCTCCACAAAAAACGCAGCGGCCTCCAGGCGAGCCTGCAAATAGGCCCGGTAGGTCTGTCGTTGTTCTTCGTCCTCCAACCAGGCCGGGGGTATCTCGCTGACGATAGTATCCAGTACACCGGGCGTCAGGAGATCCCGGCTGGCGCGCGTGGCCTCTGCCAGGTCGCTGGCCGCCGAGAGGAGCACATGATCTTTAATCGACTTGAATGGATCGCGCACGCGGGCCAGGTAATCGTTGGTAGCGTGATGGAAGTAGAGAGCGGCCCCGTGGTCGATCAGCATCAGGCGCTGATGCCAGTAGAGCATATTGGTATTGCGCACCGTGCGGTCCACATTGCTCATATAGGCATCGAACCAGACAATGCGCGAAGCCAGCTGCGGATCAACGCGTGTGATATCGATGGCGCTAAACGCGACCGCGCCGGGCAGATAATCCAGGCCCAGGTTCAGTCCTGTACTGGCCTTCGCCAGTTCTTGTACCTCGAAATCCGGTTCTGAGCGCGCCAGGGCGCCATCCAGTTCCATAAAAACAATCTCCGGCACCGGCAGAGCGAGCGCGCGGCCAATCTCCCCGGCGATCAATTCCGCGACCAGCGCTTTTGGTCCCTGGCCCGCGCCGCGAAATTTCAGGACATACATTCCGTCGTCGTCGGCTTCGACAATCGCGGGCAGCGAACCGCCTTCTCTTAACGGCGTGACATAGCGTGTGACAGTTACTGTTCTGAGCATAGTATCTTTCTCAGGTATATTTCTCTCGCAAGAAAATCCCTTTCATCCTGTTTCCCTTATCCCTGTGTGCTCGTCTCAGGATAACTCAGGTATATGTCTTTGTGCAAGCCCATCTATTTTTGCTGCTGGTCATTGAGTGCCAGCTCGCGCAGTACCCAGGACACGCCGTCTTCGTCATTGGTGGGGGCCACCAGATGCGCCACGCTTTTGACTGCTGCCCCGGCATTGCCCATAGCCACGGCCAGACCGGCGACCTTCAGCATACTGAGGTCGTTGGGACTGTCGCCAATCGCCATCACACGTGCCATGGGGATATGCAGGTGCCGGGCCAGAAATTGCAGGGCCGTCCCTTTATTGGCCTCGTAGTGCGTAGATTCCAGGTAAATAAGGGATGAATAGGTGGAGTAGACCGGCAAATTGCTCGCTCGCAGACGCGCCTCAACCGGCGGCAGGCGCTCCGGCAGATCGCTGAGCGTGAATTTCAAGGGATTGGGAGAAGCCGCGACGATATCATCCACCGGCACAATCTTCGTTTTGATGCGTTCCCCATTGGCCAGGTGAATGTCCACCGCTTCATGGACGTACTCTAATTGCTCCTCGCTGCCCTCAAAATACAGGCAGTGCCGCTCCATCGTCATCATACGCGTGCCAAACTCGCGGCCCAGCGCGGCCAGCTTTTTCACCGTCTCCGTCTCCAGGCGATGAGAAACGATGCTTTCGCCGGTGGTGATATCGGTAATCTGCGCTCCCCCGGAACTGACGCAGGGCAGCGTCAGTCCCAGTTCTCGCATCAGCGGCGCCACCGTCAGTTCAGGGCGCCCGGAGATCAACGTCACACCAATGCCGCGCTGTTCTGCCTCGCGCAAAAGGGGGAAAAGCGAAGCAGAAAGGCGGTTCTGGGAGGTCAATAAGGTGCCATCGATATCGATGGCGATCAGGTCATATGCGTGCATACGTGCTTATCGGTTTCCAATCATGTTATCCTGGTCAGCCAGCCACAGCGCGGCCTTCCTCCCCTTATGGTATCACATCACCTGGATGCGCGGCGGTCCCTGCTGGATGCGGGCGCGCACTTCCTCGATGGGATTGCCGCCCCAGCGGGCTTCCATCCACCATGTCGCGCCGGCCTCGGCAAAGGGGCGAACCAGTTCAGCGGCGGCCTCTGGCTGATCGCCGGGAGTTTCGCCTTCGGTCACAATGTCAAAAGGCGTGGTCGCCGTGCGATGCTCATCGATGTAAGCGCGCATGGCGCGAATGTCCTCCGGCGTGCTGGGCACGTGCTGACCATTGGCATCGAGTTTGTTGGGGAGCAGACCGTCGTAGCGCAGCACGCGCTGCATCGACTTCGGGCGCGGCCACGCACCCGCGACCCAGATGGGGATGCGCGGCTGTTGCAGCGGCGGCGGGGTGAAGGTCATCTCTTCAAGCTGGTAATGGGTGCCCTGAAAGCGAAACGGCTCTCCGCTCCACAGACCGGTCAGAATCTCCAGGCTTTCATCCAGCAGTTCTGCGCGCGTCCTGCGGTCAGTTGCCTCGCCAACTTTACCAAATCCGCCATCATCGAGCGCGCCCAGACCTACTGGTAGGATCAGGCGACCGTGAGAAAGATGATCCAGCGTCACGGTTTCGCGGGCCACCTTCCACGGTCGCCGGTGCGAAAGAGGGGTCAGCACCGCGCCAAGGCGCACGCGCCTGGTGCGCATGGCCATGCCTGCCAGTACTACCCAGGGGTCGTACATCAGTTTTGCCCCTGGAATAGCAATGCCATCCCAGTAAAAAACGCCATCCCAGCCCGCCTCCTCCGCCTCGCTGGCCAGATGCAAAATCGTCTCCAGGTCGCCACCCGGAATAATAAAGCCGTACTGCATGCTTG